>NZ_JAYSFE010000049.1:0-31786 GCF_041913585.1 Allostella sp. | reverse complement strand
GGTCGCCGTCGCGGCGCATCGGCAGGGCGCCGTCGAGCGTGCCGACGAGATGGACGGTGTCGAGATGCCCGAGCACCAGGATGCCCGGCCCCGCGCGGCGGCCGGGGATCGTCGCGCGCACGACGTCGCCGTACCCGTCCACGCCGGCAATCCGCTCGACCGCGGCCCCGGCGGCACGCATCGCCGCCTCGGCCAGGTCCATCATGCGGTTGACACCGGGGGGATGGACGGTCGGGCTCTCGACCGCGATCCACTCCCTGAGCCCCGCCAGGATCTCCTCGCTGTCGAAGCCGTCGTCGTTGTCGATGCGGGCGCCCGCCTGCGGCAGCGCGCTCATGCCGGCTGCGCGACCGGCTCGACCCAGGGCAGCGGCCCGACGACCGTGCGCGAGGTCGGGAAGCGCCGGTCGCCGTCCGGGTCGCCGACCGGAATCCGGCGCAGCGTCCGCTTGTGCCGGAGGTCGAACGGCTCGCGGGCATGCTGCAGCACGATGTTGTCCCACAGCAGCATGTCGCCCGGCTGCCAGCGATGGCGGTAGCCGAAATTCGGATCGGCGATCCGGTCGTGCAGCTCGGCGATCAGCTTCTCGCCTTCCGCGATCGGCAGTTCGTTGATCCGCACCGCCGTGTGCTCGCTGAGGAAGAGCGCGCGGACGCCGGTGTCGGGGTCGGTCCAGACGAGCGGATGGATCGCGCGGTGGGCGTCGGGCGGCGACCCCTCCTCGACCGAGCGGCGGTTGTAGTCGCCATTGTAGTCGAACAGCTGGTAGGAGCTGAGGCCGTCCAGCCGCCGCCGCAACGCCTCGGGCAGCGCCGAATAGACCGCCGCGCAGTTCGAGAAGAGCGTGTCCCCGCCCTCCGGCGGCACCTCGATCGCATAGAGGCCGATCGCCTTCAGCGGGTGCTGGAAGAAGGTGTTGTCGGAATGGAAATGCAGCTCGCCCTGGCCGAGGATGCCGTCGGCGCGCGCGTTCGACACATAGGCCGCCTTGGCCTTCTGCATCGCCGGGCTGCGGCGCGAGATCGGGCCGAACAGCTCGCAGAAGCGGATCTGGTCGTCCTCGTCGAGGTCCTGGCCGCGCACCAGCAGCAGGTGATGGCGCTGGTAGAGCCGGACCAGTTCCCCGGCCGTCGCCTGGTCGAACGGGCGCGACAGGTCGAGGCCGAGGATCTCGACGCCGAGGGCGGGACTGAGGGGACGTGTCTCTAGGGTCATCGAAGCCTCCCGGGTGGCGGTCAGGCGGCAAAGCCGAGGGAATCGCGGAACTTGTACCAGGCGATGGCGCCGGCGACGGCGGGCCCGCGGAACGCGTGGAGCGGCACGGTCGCGAACGGCGTCTCGGGGAAGTCGAGGGCGGGGTCGGAACCGCCGGTCATCCGCTCGGCCATCACCGCGCCCATGGCGGTGGCGAGCGCGACGCCGCGGCCGTTGTAGCCGAGCAGCGTCCACAGCCCCGGCTCCGGCTGGTGGATGCGCGGCAGTTCGTCCAGCGTCATCTCGATGCGGCCGCACCAGGCGTGCTGCCACTCGATGCGGCCCAGCATCGGGAAGCGCCGCTCGGCCGCCCGGGCGACGGCGGCCAGCGTCGACGGGCTCGGCGCGTCGCCGAGCGGCCCGCGCCCGCCCATGACGAGACGGCCCTCGGCATCGATCCGGAAATAGTTGGCGAGCTTGCGCGTGTCCGAGACGACGGCACGGCACGGCAGCACCGAGGCACGGAGGTTGTCCGTCAGCGGCGCGGTCGCCATCTGGGCGCTCTGCACGCCGACGAAGGTGCGCGCGAGCCCCGGCCACAGCCGGTCGGTGTAGGCGCCGGTCGCCAGCAGGACCCGGGGCGCGACGATCGCCCCGCGCGCCCCGGCAATCCGCCACAGGGCGCCGTCGCGCGACACCCGCTCGACCGGGCTGCGGGCGAAGACCTGCGCCCCCAGGCCCATCGCCGCCCGCGCCAGGCCGCGGACATAGGCGAGCGGCTGGAGGCCGCCGGCGCGGCGGTCGTGGAGGCCGCCCAGGTACTGGTCGGTGCCCAGCATCCGCATGGTGTCCGCGCGGTCGACCAGCGCCGCGTCGATCCCGCGCGCCGCCATCTCCTTGCCGACCTTCTCGAGATAGGCCATGGCGATCGGCGAATGCGCGGCCCGGAACCAGCCGTTGCGCTCCAGCCCGCAGTCGATGCCGTAGCGGCCGACGATGTCGTAGACGCGCTCGGCCGCGCCGTCGCCCAGCGCCACCATGCGCTCGGCGCGTTCGCTCCCGAAGCGCGCCGCCAGTTCCTCGCGGCCACGCTTGAGGCCCGGGATGACCTGGCCGCCATTGAGGCCGGACGCGCCCTCGCCGATCTCGCGTGCCTCGACGACGGCGGCGCGGACGCCGCGCTCGGCCAGGTGCAGCGCCGTCGACAGGCCGGTGAAGCCGCCGCCGACGATCCCGACGTCGACCCGGACCTCGTCCTCGAGGGCCGGGCATTCCGGCCCGGGCGCGGCGGTCGCCGCCCACAGCGAACCCTGGGCGAGCAGGCGGGCGCCGTCCATTCCGGCTACTCTGCGGCCTCCGGCCGGCGATAGAGGCGGCGTGCCGTCTCCGGCCGCAGCAGGCCGTCGGCGACGTCGCGCTCGATGTCGCGCGGGTCGCGGAGTGCGGGACTGCCGTAGCCGCCGCCGCCGCCCAGCAGCACCTCGACGATGTCGCCCTTCTTCACCGGATTGGCCGACTTCGAGCGCAGTTCGATCACCGCGCCGGCGCGCAGCACGCGCGCATGCCCCAGCGTCCCGGGCGAGCCGCCGGCGAGGCCCGCCGCCGGGTGCCGGAAGTGGTCGGCATACATCGAGAAGGTGACACCGTCCTTCAGGATCTCGTAGCGGCGATAGAAGCCGGCGCCGCCGCGGTGGGCGCCATGACCGAACGAGTCGGGCGCGAGCTCGTAGCTGTGGACGCGGAAGAAGTCGTAGCCCGCGTCGAGCGCCTCGACCGGCGTGTTGGCGCAGTTGGAGAGGCCGTTGTCGACGCCGTCGCAGCCGTCCGTCGTCCGCGAGCCGCCGAACCCGCCGCCCATCGGCTCCAGGTGCACGGCGTAGCCGTTCTCGCCCATGTGGGCGAGGCAGGTCACCGTCGTCGTGTTGTAGCCGAGCGCCGGCACCATCTCCGGCACCGCCTGGGCCAGCGCCATCATCACCGCATCGTAGGCGCGATAGGCCGACAGCATGCGGGCGCGCACCGGTGCCGGCGGCTTGGGGTTGACGATCGAGCCGTAGGGGGCGGTCACGTCGATCGGCCGCTTCAGCCCCTCGTTGAAGGGAATGTCCGGGCTGGTCAGCACCGACTTGACGGCCGAGAGCGCCGCCGAGATGCAGGACGAGAACGGGCAGTTGATGTTGCGGCCGACCTGGGGCGCGCTGCCCTCGAAGTCGATCGAAACGCTCTCGCCGGCGATCGTCAGGCGGCAGCGGATGGCGATCGCCTCCTCGCCGATGCCGTCGTCGTCGAGCAGCGCCTCGCCGTGGTAGGTGCCGTCGGGCACCTTGGCGATCGCCGCCCGCACGCGCCGCTCGGAATAGTCGAGGAGCTCGCGCATCGTTTCCTTCACCGCCGCCACGCCGTACTTCTCGCAGAGCTGGCGGACCCGGGCCGCACCCATGGCGTTGGCCGCGAACTGGGCGTTGAAGTCGCCGATCGTCTGGTCCGGGACGCGGATGTTGTGGGCGACCAGGCGCTCCAGGCGGCCGCCGTTCCAGTCCTTCTGCATGTTCCAGCAGGAGGGCGGGATGCGCAGCCCCTCGGCGATGACGTCGGTCGCCTCGGCCGTCAGGCCGGCGCTGCCGCCGCCGACGTCGAGATGGTGGGCGACGCTGGCACTGAAGCCCACGACCTCGCCCGCGACGAAGATCGGCGTGAAGATGAAGACGTCCTGGAGGTGCTGGCCGCCGGCGAACGGGTCGTTGTTGATGAAGAAGTCGCCTTCCTGGAGCGTGTCGGCCGGGTGCATCTCCAGGCACGGCTTGATCGTCGCGCCGATCGGGCCGAGCTGCATCGGGATCAGCTCGGCCTGGGCGACGACGTTGCCGTCGCGGTCGAGCAGCGCCGCCGAGCCGTCGCGCGCCTCGCGCAGGATGGTCGAGTAGGCCGAGCGGATCAGCTTGACGCCCATCTCGCGGGCGGCCGCCTGCAGGCTCTGGCTGATGACGGCGTAGTCGATCGGGTCCAGGGTCATGGCTCAGCCCTTCCGCATCACGATGTTGTCGGCAGCGTCGCGCTCGGCCGTCCACCCGGTGGGGAGATAGGTCGTCGCGGTGGCGCCGGAAAGGATCATCGGGCCGGCGAGCGGCTGGCCCACCGCCATGCGCCCGGCCGGCAGGTGGCGGCAGGTGACCGGGCGGCCGTTCTCCCAGATCTCGTGGACGGCCTCGGCGGTGCCGTCGTCGGCCGGCATGGTGAGCGGCTGGCGGGCGGCGACCGGCACCGAGGCGCCGACCCGGAAGGACACGATCTCGACCTTCTGGTTGGCGCCCAGCCCGTGGAAGAAGACGCGGTAATGCGCCTCCTCGAAGGCCTTGAGCAGCGACTGCGCGCTGATCGCGGCGAGCCCGGCCTCGTCGAAGTCGACCGAGATCTCGAACGCCTGCCCGACGAAGCGCATCTCGGCCGTGTAGGTGTAGTCGAGGGCGCCCGAGAAGCCCATCGCCCGGAAATCGTCCGCCAGTTCCGCCTGGAGACGACGGAAGACGGCGACGCCGTCGGTCGCCCCGCGCTCCAGCGGCATCTGGCTGGTGACGGTCGCGAACTTGGTGAAGTCCGACGCGATCAGGCCATAGGCCGAGATGACGCCCGGGTTCGGCGGCACGACGATGGTGCGGACGCCGAGCTGGTCGGCGATCGAGGCGGCGTGCAGCGGACCGCCGCCGCCGAACGGCAGGAGCGCATAGTCGCGCGGGTCGCGGCCGCGCTCGGTCGAGACCAGCTGGATCGCGCGCACGATGTTGGCGTTGACGAGCTTGATGGCACTTTCGGCCATGCCCTCGATCGACAGGCCGAAGCGTTCGGCCAGCGGCGCGAAGGCCTTGCGCGCCAGTTCCGGATCGATCGCCATGCGGCCGCCGAGGAAGGCTTCCGGCCGGACCGCGCCGACGATCAGCTGGGCGTCGGTGATGGTCGGCTCGGTGCCGCCGCGCATGTAGCAGGCCGGCCCCGGGTCGGCGCCGGCCGAGCGCGGGCCGACGCGCAGCATGCCGCCGTCGTCGACCCAGACGATCGAGCCGCCGCCGCCGCCGACCGTGACGATATCGAGCACCGGCGTCTGGATCGGCAGGCCGTCGATCTCGGTCTCGTTGGCGAGCGCCGCCTTGCCGCCCTCGGCGAGGCAGACGTCGGTCGAGGTGCCGCCCATGTCGAAGGTGATGACGTTCTCGAAGCCGGAGCGCATCGACTGCCGGACCGCGCCGACGACGCCGGCGGCGGGGCCGGAGAAGAGCGCGGTGATGGCGCTCTTGCGCATGGCCGCGGCCGGCAGGCGGCCGCCGTTCGACTGCATGACGCTGAAGCGGCCGCGGAAGCCGTCGCCCGCCAGCCGCTGCTCGAAGCCGCCGAGATAGCGGTCGATGACCGGTTGCACGAAGGCCGAGAGCGTCGTCGTCGAGGCGCGCTCGAACTCGCGGAAGACGCGGGAGACGTCGTGCGAGCAGGTGACCAGCGTGCCCGGCAGCGCCGCCTCGACGATCGCCGCCAGCCGCCGCTCGTGATCGGGGTTGGCATAGGCGTTGAGGAGGCAGATGGCGACGGCGCCGTACTTGCCCTCGACCAGCTTCGGCAGGACGTGGGCGCGGAAGCCGGCCTCGTCGAGCGGCACCGCCGTCGCGCCGTCGCCCAGCACCCGCTCCGTCACCTCGAACGTGTCGCGGCGCGCCACCACCGGCACCGGCTTGCGGTACTGGAGGTCGTAGATCTGGCGCCGGTCGTGGCGCTGCAGCTGCAGGATGTCGCGGAAGCCCGCCGTCACGACGAAGGCGAGGCGGGCCCCCTTGCGCTCCAGCACCGCATTGGTCGCCACGGTCGAGCCGTGCGCGAGGTCCTCGATCGCCGCGAATTCGAGCCCGGCCGTGCGCAGCGCGTTATGGGCGCCGATGTCGGGGCTCTTCGGGGTGCTCGGCACCTTGGTGATCAGGATCCGGTCGCCGTCGAACGCCACCAGGTCGGTGAAGGTGCCGCCGACTTCCACGCCTACGCGCATCGGGAGATAGCCCTTTCGAGAAGCGTCAGCCCATGAGGCTGGGCAGGTAGAGGGAGATGATCGGGAAGGTGATGAGCAGCGCCAGCGTCACCATGTCGGTGCCGATGAACCAGAAGGCGCCGCGGAAGATCGTCGTCAGCGATACCGCATTGCCGAGGGTACTCTTGATGACGAAGACGTTGAGGCCGACCGGCGGCGTCACGAGGCCGATCTCGAGCAGCTTGACGACGATGATGCCGAACCAGATGAGGTCGACGCCGACCTGCTGCAGGATCGGGATCATGATCGGCGCCGTCAGCAGCATGATGCCGATCGAATCGATGAAGCAGCCGAGCAGCAGGTAGACGGCGCAGATGATGAGGACGACCAGGATCGGCGATGCCTCCGCCCCGGTCAGCAGGCCGGTCAGCGAGGCCGGAACGCCGGTCAGGCCGAGGAAGCGGGCATAGAGGCCGGCGCCGACGGCGATGATGAAGAGCGAGGCGGTGCCCTCGGCGGCGAGCCGCACCGCATCGCCCAGCGCCTTGAGCCGAACCTGCCGGCGCACGGCAGCGATCAGCAGCGCCAGCGCCGCGCCGATGGCGCCGGCCTCGGTCGGGGTGCACCAGCCGGTATAGATGCCGCCGAGCACGCCGACGATGAGCACCGGCAGGGGCCAGGCCTCGCGCACCGCGGAGAAGCGGTCCGCCATGCTCGGCCGGTGCTCCATGTCGGGCGCCAGCGCCGGATTGAGCTTCGCCCGGACCACGATCATCAGCGAGAACATCGCCGCCGAGAGGAGGCCCGGCAGCACGCCGGCGACGAAGAGCTTGCTGACCGAGACGCCGGCGAAGACGGCGTAGACGACCATCAGGATGCTGGGCGGGATGAGCGAGCCCAGCGTGCCCGCCGAGGCGACGCAGCCCGCCGCCAGCCCGGGATCGTAGCGGTGGCGCAGCATCTCCGGCACGGCGATGCGGCTCATGCCCGCCGCGGTCGCGACCGAGGAGCCGGAGGCGGCGGCGAAGAGCGTGCAGGCGGCGACCGAGGAGACCGCCAGCCCGCCCGGCATCCCCGCCAGGAACACCCGGGCTGCGCGAAAAAGATTGGTCGTCAGGCCGGTTTCCGTGCAGATGTAGCCCATCAGCATGAACATCGGCACCGCCGACAGCGACCAGTCGCCGATCAGTTCGAACGGAACCGTGGTCAGCAGCGAGAAGGCGACCCGCAGGTTGGATATCAGTGCCAGTCCGCAGAAGGCGATCGACGCGAGCGCGACGCCGATCGGAACCCGCAGCAGCAGCAGCACGATCAGCATCGGCATGCTGAGGTAACCGATCGTCAAGCTGCTCATGCGCCGCCGTTCCCCCGACCCCGTGGCCCTGCGAAGCAACCCGCGGAACAGACCGGGACGATCCGGCCGCCCGAAGCAAAACCGTGACCGCGAGACGCTTTTTCACTATAGGTAGCGGGGTGAAGAAATGTCACGAAAATTTCAGCGCACCGCTACGCTGGAACGACCGGAGGAGCGCGAACCATCCATGGCACGCTCGACGACCCCCTTGGCCACCGCAGAGCTCGACGCACCGACCGACCTCGAAGGCTGGGACGGCCGCCAGCTTCACGAACTGCGCCGGGCCCGCGGCCTCACCCTGAAGGAACTCTCGCTGGCGAGCGGCCTGTCGATCGGGCTGCTGAGCCAGCTCGAGCGCGGCATCTCGGCCCCGACCATCCGCTCGCTCCAGGCGGTGTCGCGGGCCTTGCAGATTCCGCCGAGCTGGTTCTTCCAGCCGCGGGAAGGGTCGGAACCGGGCGAGCAGAGCATCGTCGTCCGCCGCGGCCGCGGCCGGGTGATGGCCTTCTCCGCCGACTTCCGCAAGGAACTGGTGACGCCCGACCTTTCCGGCGCGCTCGAGGGACTGCTCGTCACCATCGAGCCCGGAGGATCCTCGGGCCCCCAGCCCTACCACCACGCCGGCGAGGAGATGGGATACGTCATCTCGGGCGAGATGGAGCTGTGGGTGGACGAGGTGCGGCACCACCTCCGCACCGGCGACAGCTTCCGCTTCCGCAGCGAGCGGCCGCACCGGTTCGCCAACCCCGGCAGCCGGCCCGCCCAGGTGCTCTGGGTCGTGACCCCGCCCTTCTACTGAACGTCGGGGAAGACGGAAGGAGAAGGGGGCGGTCGCCCGCCCCCTGCCCCGCCTCAGTTCAGGCCGTAGGTCTTCACGTCGACCTTGTCGAAGAGCTCCTTCTTCAGGATCTCGTAGCGCTTCTGCTCGTCCATCGGGTCGACGCCGGCGAAGAGCTTCTCCCACTTGGCGACGGCCGCCTTGTACTCGGAGATCACGCCCTCGGCGACCGCGAGGTCGACCTTGAACTTCTGCTGGGACATCTTGCCCAGTTCCTTGGCGTCGGCGTCGATGAACTTGGCGCTGGCGGCGACGAGGTCGTCGGCCGGCTTCACCATCTGGACGCCCTTGCCGCCCATCTCCTTCTCGGTGTCGACGGTGTTCTTGAGATAGGCGATCGACGAACGCGCCGAGGCCCGCGCCGCGTTGTCGAGCAGCATGGCCCGCTGCTCGGGCTTCAGGCCCTTCCAGAAGCCGGGGTTGTAGCCCCACATCGGGCCCGAGAAATAGACGCCGAGCGGCAGGTCGAGGACGTACTTGGACACGTCCCACCAGCTCCGCGACTTCAGCGATTCGAGCGGGTTGACGCCGCAGTCCAGCGTGCCGCGCTCGAGGCCGGTGAAGATCTCGCTCGACGGCACGTTGACCGAGACCGCGCCCAGCGCGACCGCCCAGCGATCCCACAGGCTGCCCGGCATGCGCAGCCGCTTGCCCTTCAGCTCGGCGAGGTTGGAGATCTTGGTGCGGCACAGCAGCAGGTAGGGCGAGGTCGAGTAGCCGCCGCCATAGACGACGCCGACCTTCTTGTACTCCGCCTGGATGGCGGCGTTCTTGAACGAGACCTCGGTCGACGCGGCCAACGTGACGTAGATGTCCGAGTTGTAGAGGGACATGTCCGCCAGGACGTTGGTGACCGGCAGCTCGGACGGAGTGTAGGTGCCGGCATGGTAGGCGACCGTCGCCAGGCCGTCGCGGATGCCGGGCAGCGTCGAGCGCGCCGGGATCAGCGAGCCGCCGAGGAACACCTTGAAGGTGATGGCGCCGTTGCTCGCCTTGGCGACGTCCTTGGCCCATTCGGTATAGTTGAAGACCGAGAACGGATGGTTCTGGTCGAGGAAGTTGTTGGCGATGTATTCCGCCGCCGTCGCCGGGACGGCCGTCACCGCCATCGCCGCCGCCAGGGCTGCGCCCCGCATCGAAAAGCCTCTCATCTCCTGCCTCCTGTCCGTCGCTCGTTGGACTATTCCGCCGCCGCCTCCGAAACGGCCAGCGTCCTGCTGCGCACCTTGAGCCACCAGCCGTAGGCGGGCGGCCAGTCGTCGAAGGCGTCGGGCCCGCGCAGGGCCACCGCCGCCTGGGCCGGCCAGTGCGGATTGAAGAGGGCTTCGCGGCCGATCGCCACGAAGTCGGCCCGGCCGTCGCGCACGATCGAGTCGGCGAAGTGCGGGTCGCGGATGAGGCCGACCGCCATCGTCTTCATGCCGGTGTCGCGGCGGACGCGCTCGGCGTAGGGCACCTGGTAGCCGGCGACGCGACGGACCACGGCCGTCGTCGTGCGGCGGCCGAGCCCGCCCGAGGAACAGTCGACGACGTCGACGCCGTGACCGGCGAAGGCACGCGCCAGGGCCACCGTCTCGTCGAGCGTCCACCCGCCCTCGCCGTCGTCGACGCAGGAGAGCCGGTAGAAGATCGGCTTGTCCGCCGGCCATTCCGAGCGCGCGGCGTCCGCCACTTCGAGGGCATAGCGCATCCGGTTCTCCAGGCTGCCGCCGTACTCGTCATCGCGCGTGTTGGCGAGCGGCGAGAGGAAGGAGTGGATGAGGTAGCCGTGGGCGCCGTGGATGTTCAGCGCCTGGAAGCCGGCCTCGCGCACCCGGCGGGTGGCGGCGGCGAACTGGTCGAGGCTGCGGCGGATGCCGTCGCGGTCGATGGCGGCCGGCGTCGGCCAGCCGGGGTTGGCCGGGATGGCCGAGGCCGACACGGTCGGCCAGGGATGCTCGCCGCGCGCCGCGACGTCGGCCGCGCTCATCGGGTCGAAGCCGTGCCACGGCCGCTGCACGCTGCCCTTGCGGCCGGCATGGTTGATCTGGGCGCCGGGCACGGCGCCATGGGCCGCGATGACCTCGGCGAGGCGGGCGAGCGGCGCGGTCTGCCGGTCGTCCCAGGCGCCGATGTCGCCCCAGGTCAGCCGCCCCTCGGGGCAGATGCCGAGCGCCTCGGTGAAGACGAGCCCGGCCCCGCCGGCGGCATAGGTCGAGAGGTGGCGGACGTGCCAGTCCGTCGGCATGCCCTCGGGCGTCCCGGCATATTGCTGCATCGGGGAGATGACGATCCGGTTGCGGAACGTCACGCCGCGCACCGTGATCGGGTCCAGCATGCCGGGTGTTCCAGAGCTGCTCATGCCGGTCGTATCCTCCGCTTGCGGCGTCGCGGACTGACAATGAAACTTGTTGAAGGATTTTTCAACATGACCCATCGTCGGAGTTGGGGCCGAACGGAGAGGCAGGGCCATGGACCGGTATGAGCGTGCGACCACCGCGCTGGCGAAGCTGCTGATGTGGGTCGGCTGCCTGGCGGTCGTCCTGATGGCGGTCCACGTCACCTGGGACGTGATCCAGCGCACCTTCTTCGGCCGCGGCATGCTCGGCACGACCGAGATCGTGTCGTTCTACTACATGGTCGCCGTCGTCTGCTTCCCGCTCGCCTGGATCGAGCGGCGCGACGAGCACATCAACGTCGAGATCCTGTTCCAGCGCATGCCCGTCGGCGGCAAGCGGACGATGGCTGTCTTCGCCGCCATCTGCTCGACCGGGTTCTTCTCGGTCTTCGCCTATCGTTCCTGGCACGACGCGCTGAACGCGCTCTCCACCGGCGAGACCATGATGGGCTATGCCGAGATCGCGATCTGGCCGGCCCGCTTCATCCTGCCGATCTCGTTCGCGCTCGTCGTCCTCGTCTGCCTCGGCCAGATCGCCCGCCTGCTGGCGGGCCGCGTGACGTTCGCCAAGGAACTGCCGCCCGAGGAGGACGCGACCTTCCGCGCCTGAGCCGCGAGGCCACGGAGGCCATTGGACGCGACC
Source organism: Allostella sp. (assembly GCF_041913585.1). Lineage (NCBI taxonomy): Bacteria > Pseudomonadati > Pseudomonadota > Alphaproteobacteria > Rhodospirillales > Allostellaceae > Allostella > Allostella sp. Next base: position 20,375 of record NZ_JAYSFE010000049.1, on the reverse strand, counting down.
GCGACACGGCCGAGGGCCGGCCCGGTCATCGCCCTCACCCTGTCGCAGCAGGTGGCGGTCTCGCTCACCGCGGCGACCTTTCCGGTGCTGTTGCCGGCGCTGGCCGGCGACGCCGGGCTGGGCGGCGACGCGGCCGGCATCTACTCCATGGCGCTCTATGCCGGCGCCATCCTTGCCACCCTCTTCTGCCAGGCGGCGTTCGCGGCGTTCGGGATCGCCAAGTCCAGTCTCGCCTGCGTGCTGGTCGGGGCGGCCGCCCTGCCGCTGGTACTGCCCGGCACGCTGCCGGCGGTGCTGGCGGCGGGTTTCCTGGTCGGCGTCGGCTACGGCCCGACGACGCCCGCCAGTTCCTCGATGATCCTGCCCTTCGTGCCGCCGGGCCGCGCCAACTTCCTCTTCTCGCTGCGCCAGACCGGCGCCCCGCTGGGCGTGCTGACGGCCGGCATGCTGGTGCCGCCGCTCGTCCTGTGGATCGGCTGGCAGGACACGGTGCTGGCGGTGGCGGCGCTGGTCGCCGCCACCAGCCTCGCCGGCCTCGTCTTCGCGCGCCGGCTCGACCGCTTTCTCGACCGGCCGCGGGTCGACCTGCGGCGTACCCCGCGCGCGGTGGCGGCCGCCCTGCGCCGGCCGGCGCTGCGCCGCCTGATCTCCGTCTCCTGCCTCTTCGCGGCGATGCTGGCGACGGTCAACGCCTACGTCCCCTACAGCGTCGCGACCCTGGGCCAGACCTCGCTCACCGTCGCCGGCTGGGCGGCGGCGACCGCCCAGGTCGGCGCGGTCGCCGGACGCCTCTTCTGGGGCGCCCTCGCCGACCGCGTCGGGGCCATGAACCGGGTGCTGGCGATGCTGGGGGTCGGCATGGCCGGCGCGGTCGCGCTGGTCGCCCAGATCCGGCCCGACTGGCCGCTCGCCGCCATGCTCGCGGCCAGCTTCGCGCTCGGCGCCACCGGGGCCGGCTGGGGCGGGCTGGTGCTGGCCGAGGTGACGCGGATCGTGCCGCGCAGCGATGTCGGCACCGCCACCACGGCCCTGATGATGTTCAACTACATCGGCGTCTTCGTCGGCCCGCCGGTGGTCGCCGCCGCCCTCCTCCTCAGCGGCAGCCTGCCCGTCGCCCTCCTCACGCTGGTCGCCGGCTCGCTGGCCGGCGCCGCCATCGCCTGGTTCGGGCTGCGCCCCGGACCCGCCACCCCCATGGAAGGAGAAGCCCCGTGATCGTCCCCCAGATGCTCCAGGTCGAGGACCCGCCGCCGATCCGCTGGCCGAACGGCGCGAAATGCGCGGTCATGCTGACCTTCGACTTCGACGCCGAGACCCTGTGGCTCGCCCGCGACCCCGAGAACGCGAAACGGCCCGGCATGCTGTCGATGGGCCTCTACGGCGCCCGGGTCGGCGTGCCGAAGATCCTGGAACTCCTCGGCGACTTCGACCTGAAGGCGACCTTCTTCGTGCCCGGCTGGACGGCCGAGCGCCACACCGCCCGCTGCGAGGCGATCCTGAAGGGCGGGCACGAGATCGGCCACCACGGCTACCTGCACGAATGGATCGACCCCGACTACCCGGACAAGGAGGTCGAGGCGCTCGACCGCGGGCTGGAGGCGCTGCAGCGGGTGCTCGGCGTCCGGCCCGCCGGCTACCGTTCCCCGGCCGGCGAGACCAGTCCGAACATGATCCGCCTCCTGGCCGATCGCGGCTTCCTCTACGACACCTCGATGATGGACACGATCACGCCCTACCGCCATCGGCTCGACGACGGGCGACCCGGCCCGATCGAGCTGCCCTGGCGCTGGATGATCGACGACGCCGTCTACACGCTGTTCTCGATCAAGACGCCGCGCGCCCTCTTCCCGCCGTCGCAGATCCTCGACACCTGGCAGACCGAGTTCGAGGAGATCTATCGCTGGGGCGGCCTCTACGACGTCGTCATGCACCCGCAGTTCATCGGCCAGCCGAACCGGCTGGCGATGCTGCGGCGGCTGATCCAGTTCATCCAGAAGTTCCCCGACGTCTGGTTCGCGACCGGCGAGGAGATCGCGCGCTGCGCCGCCGAGCAGATGTAGGATCGGGCGCGGCGGCGTCCGGTGACGCCGCCGCCCACTGGAGGAGCGTCCGATGCGCAAGCCACTCGTCGTCGTCCCGGCCGACCGGCCGCGCCCGCTCGGCGTCGTCGGAGAACACATCACCGTGCTCGCCTCGGGCGCCGAGACCGGCAGCTACGAGGTGTTCCACCAGTCCGGGCCGGCGGGCAGCGGCCCGCCGCCGCACGCCCACGACTGGGACGAGGCCTTCTATGTCACCCGCGGCAGCATCCGCTTCGGGATCGGCGACCAGGAACTGACGGCGACGCCCGGCACCTTCGTCCACCTGCCGGCGGGCACCATGCACTGGTTCCGCTTCGGCCCGGACGGCGGCGAGATGGTCTCCCTCACCTCGCGCGAGGGGGCTTCGCGCATGTTCGCGGAGTTCGACCGCGAGATCGCCCCGGACCGGCCCGACCTCGGCAAGCTGATGGAGATCGCCGGCCGGCACGGCCTCACCGTCGCCCCGCCGCCCGGCTGAGCCCGTCCTAGTCGGCCGGCAGCGGGTCGAGCGAACGGCAGTCGTCGGCGCTCCAGCCGAGCGACACCGAAGCCCCGGGTGCGAGCGCCGGCGCGCCGGCCGCGTTCGCGACCTTGACGACGAAGCCCGTCGTCCCCGCGAGCGCCAGGCGGGCGCGGACATGGTCGCCGTGGTAGATCAGCTCCTCGACCGTCGCCGTCACCCGGTTGTCGCTCCCCTCGCCGCCGAGCGCGATCCGCTCCGGCCGGATCGACAGGGTGGTGGTCTGGCCGACCGCGATCGCCGCGGTCGCGGCGGCGCGGACGTCGAAGCCGCCGGTGGTCCGCACCGTGCAGTGCCTGCCGTCGGTCGCCGTCACCCGGCCGTCGAGCCGGTTGCTCTCGCCGATGAAGCGGGCGACGAAGGCGCGCGTCGGCCGCTCGTAGATCTCCGAGGGCGGGCCGACCTGCTCGACCCGGCCGTCCTTGAAGACGGCGATGCGGTCGGACAACGTCAGCGCTTCGGACTGGTCGTGGGTGACATAGACGATGGTCACCCCGAGCCCGTCGTGGATGTGCTTGATCTCGAGCTGGAGCTGTTCGCGCAGCTGCTTGTCGAGGGCGCCCAGGGGCTCGTCCATGAGGACGATGTCGGGATCGAAGACGAGGGCGCGGGCGAGCGCCACGCGCTGCTGCTGGCCGCCCGACAGTTCGGCCGGCCGGCGCCGGCCGTAGCCGGCCAGCCGTACCAGTTCCAGCGCCCGGTCGACGCGCCGCGCCGCCTCCTCGCGACCGACGCCGCGCACCTGCAGCGGGAAGGCGACGTTCTCCCCCACCGTCATGTGGGGAAAGAGCGCGTAGTGCTGGAAGACGACGCCGATGTTGCGGCGGTGCGGCGGCACCCGGCGCACCGATTTGCCCGCCACCCGGATGTCGCCCTCGGTCGGCGTCTCGAAGCCGGCCAGCATCATCAGCGAGGTGGTCTTGCCGGAGCCGGAGGGCCCGAGGAAGGTGACGAACTCGCCGCGGGCGATGTCGAGATCGAGCCGCGCCACCGCCATGGCGTCCCCGGAATAGCGCTTGGACACCCCGACGAACGAGACCAGCGGCTCGTCGGCGGCGGGCGGGACGCGCGCGGCTGCGGTCATCTGGGATGGTTCATCGCTCGGCATGGCACCGGATCGGAGCAGGAACCGTACCACCGAACTCACGCGACGGGGGGCGAATTGCTCCGGATCCGCTCCAGAACCCGCTCCCGCCGCTCCAGCCACCAGCCATATTGCTGCGGCCATTCCGCGAAGCCGCCGTCGGGCAGCCCGAGCGCGCGGGCGGCGTGGACCGCCCAGTTGGGGTCGTTCATCGCCTCGCGGCCGATCGCCACGATGTCCGCCTGGCCGGCCGCGACGATGGCCTCGGCCTGGGCCGCGTCGAGGACGAGCCCGACCGCCATGGTCATGATGCCGACATCGGCGCGAATGCGCTCGGCATAGGGCACCTGGAAGCCGAGGCCGCGCGGCGCATTGCGTCCGGCGGTGGCGGAGCCGGCCAGCCCCCCCGAGGAGCAGTCGACGACGTCGACGCCGCGCGCCTTCAGTTCGTGCGCGTAGGCGACGCTGTCCTCCAGGCTCCAGCCGCCGTCGATCCCGTCGACCGCGGAGATGCGGACGAAGAGCGGCCGGTCCGCCGGCCAGGCGGCGCGCACCGTCTCCACCACCTCGAGCGGAAAGCGCATCCGGCCGCCCCGGTCGCCGCCATAGGCGTCGTTGCGCCGGTTCGACAGCGGCGACAGGAAGGAGTGGAGGAGGTAGCCATGCGCCGAATGGACCTCGGCGATGCCGAACCCGGCCTCGGCCGCCCGCAGCGTCGCCGTCCGCCAGGCCTCGCGCACGGTGGCGAGACCGGCGGGGTCGAGCGCCTCCGGCACCAGCCAGCCCGGCTCCAGCGGCTCGGCGCTGGCCGCGACGACGGGCCAGATGCGCTCGCCGCCCTCCTGGTCGGCCGCCGTCATCGGTCCGTTGCCCTGCCAGGGCCGCTGCATGCTGGCCTTGCGGCCGGCGTGGGCGAGCTGGATCGCCGGCACCGCGCCGTTGGCCGCGAGGAAGCCGGCGATGCGGGCCAGCGCCGGCACCTGCGCGTCGCACCAGATGCCGAGATCGCCGTGGGTGATGCGGCCGCGCGCCTCGACCGCCGTCGCCTCGACGAAGACGATGCCGAAGCCGCCCTGGGCGAACTTGCCGAGATGGACGAGATGCCAGTCGCCCGCCAGCCCGTCGGCGGCCGAATACTGGCACATCGGCGGCAGCGCGACGCGGTTGCGGACCTGGAGCCCGCGCAGCGCCAGCGGCCGGAAGAGATGCGGGACGGTCATCGCCGGCTACTTGGCGGCGATCACCATGACTTCGACCAGGACGCCCGGGCCGAGGTCGGCGACGCCGATGCCGGCGCGGGCCGGCAGGTGGGCGCCGAGCCACGCCTTCCAGACCTCGTTGAGGGCCGCCTTCATCGACAGGTCGGTCATGAAGATCGTCGCCGACAGGATGCGCGCCTTGCTGGAGCCGTGGGCGGCCAGCAGCGCGTCGATCTGGTCGGCGATGCTCTGCATCTGGCCGCGGATGTCGGCGCCCGTGTCCTCGCCGACGCAGCCGGCGAGGTAGAGGGTGCCGTTGTGCTCCACCACCTCGTGGAGGATGCCGCCATAGGGATGGGTGCGCTGGATCATCGTCGCCTCTTCTCTCGATCGGGAGCTAAAGGATCGGCGTCGCCGCCAAGGTGGAGACGTGGGCCGAGATCACCTTCCAGCCGACGTCGGGAAACCGGTACCAGGTCTGGCTCTGGCGCCCGACCTGATCGCGCCCGCGCACCTTGAACTCGAGGTTCACGGTCGCGAGGTCGCGCCCGAGCGTCAGGATCTCGAGCCGGATGCGGCGCTCCTTGACGCCCGGCCCGGGCGGCCGGGCGACGCGGTGGGCATGGATTTCGGCAAAGCCGTAGCCGTTCTCGTTCAGGCCGTAGCGCACGGTGTGCGGGCTGTCCCAGAAGCTGGCGTCGAGGACCGCGACGTCCTTCTCGACCAGCGCCACCTCGTAGCGCTCGAAGATGTCGCGGATTTCGGCGACGACCTCGGGAATGTTGCGCTCCGGCCCGGTCACGCCTCGTCCTCCGCGAGGCCGTCCCCGGCCGCCTCGCCGACGAGGTGCGGGTAGTGCCGGCAGAAGGACTGCCAGCCACTGTCGATGTGGCGCCCCATCGCCTCGGTGACGGCGGCGACGTCGCCGGCATGGAGCGCGTCCAGGATGCCGCGGTGCTCGTCGGCCACGGCGAACTGCCGCCGCGGCATCACCGTCAGCAGATCGAACGGATACTTGGCCCACAGGATGCGCACGAAATGCAGCGCCTGCGGCCGGCGCGCGGCCTCGTAGAGGCGGAAATGGAAGCGGAAGTTGGCCTGGCGGGCCGCATCGTTGTCGCCCCGCGCGGCGGCGGCGAGGATGGCGTCGTTGAGCGCCTCGAGCGCGCCGAGCCCGGCGGCGTCCATGCGCCGGGCGGCCGCCCGCGTCAGGCGCGTCTCCAGCAGCCGGCGGAGTTCGTAGAGTTCCGCGGCCTCACCGACCTGGAACGGCGCCACGACGGCGCCGCGGTGGGACGAGCCGACGACGTAGCCCTGCGCCTCCAGCAGCTTCAGCGCCTCGCGCACCGGGGTGATCGAGAGATCGAGCATCTGCGCGATCTCCGCCTGCTTCAGCTTCTGGCCGCGGGCGAAATAGCCGGAGATGATGCGCTCCCGCAGGAACTCGGCCACCTGGCCCTCCTTGGTGCGGAAGGCGATCGGCCCGCCGTGCCGGGGGTGGCCCGCCGCGGCGGTCGGGTCGGCCTCGCCGTCGGCGGGGCGGGGCGGTCGTCCGGCTGCTCTCATCCGGCGATCCTTAGCATGGACGGCGCCCGCCCCGCACCCCGCGACCCCGCGCGTGGGACGTCCGCTCAGCCGGCCGCGCGGAGTTCGGCGAGGCCGCGCTTCTGCCGGCCCGCGGCGTCGAAATTGTCGGGCGCCAGCCAGCGCTCGAAGGCGGACCGGACCGTCGGCCACTCCTTGTCGGTGATCGAGAACCAGGCGGTGTCGCGGTTGCGGCCCTTGTAGACGAGCGCCTGGAGGAAGATGCCCTCGAAGCGGAAGCCGAGCCGCTGGGCGGCGGCCCGCGAGGGCGCGTTGAGGTCGTCGCACTTCCACTCGTAGCGGCGATAGCCGAGCTCGTCGAAGGCACGGGCCATCATCAGGTACATGGCCTCGGTCGCCGCCGGCTGCCGTTGCAGCCGCGGCGAGTAGTTGATGTTGCCGACCTCGATGACGCCGTTCGCCGGGTCGATGCGCATGAAGGTGGCGACCCCGACCGCCTTGCCCGTCCCGTCGACGATGGCATGGAAGAGCGGGTCGTCGCCGGCCGCCATCTTCTCCAGCCAGGCGCGGTAGGACGCGAAGTCCGGCGGCGCGTCGATGCCGAGATAGGTCCAGTTGGCGCCCGTCCGGTCGTCGCCGTTGGCCTCGTGCAGTTCGGCGGCATGGCGCGCGATGTCGAGCGGCTCGACGCGGCAGAACCGCCCGACCATCGGCGTCCGCGGCGGGCGCGGGCGCGGCTGCCAGTCCGGAACGGGGGCGCCCACCGGCTGGCCGTGGGCGTTCAGGTGCTGCGTCATGGCGTGGTCCCGGCTGCTGATGGCGAGGCGCGGCGGGCGCGCCGGGCGGGACGATAGCGCAGGCGCCGCCGGCGGCGGTAGCCGGAACGAACCGCCGGCGGCCGCGTTCATCCCTCCGTCACTGCCGGTCGGAGGCCACGTCCCGTGCTCAGCACCATCCTGATCGTGATCCTGATCCTGATCGTCATCGGCTCGCTGCCGACCTGGCCCTACAGCCGCGGCTGGGGCTACGGCCCGACCGGCGGGCTGTCGCTGGTGCTGGTCGTCCTGCTCGTCCTGGTGCTGATGGGACGGGTGTAGGCCCGGCGAAGGTCTTGGACCTCGCCGGATGGGTCGGCGCCGCCGCGACGGCGGCGTCGACCGTCAGCTTCGCGCCGCAGGCCTGGAAGGTGCTGCGGACGGGCGAGACCGCGGCCATCTCCGTCCGCTCCTACTCGGTGACGGTGACGGCCTTCGCCTGCTGGCTCGCCTACGGGCTGCTGCTCGGCCAGTGGCCGATCATCGTCTCCAACATCGTGTGCCTCGCCTTTGCGGGCTTCATCCTGACGATGGCGATGCTGCCGCGCCGCCGGCGCCGGGCGGTGGCCGCGCTCGTCGGCGGGCGCGACCTCGGTCAGCCCGACGCGGCGCAGAACAAGGCCTGAGAGACCGCCACCTGCAGCGCCTCCGGCTCGAACGGCTTGGCGACGACGAAGGTCGGCTCCAGCCGTTCCCCGGTCAGCAGCCGCTCGGGAAAGGCGGTGACGAAGACGACCGGCAGATCGGCCGTCTCCAGGATGCGCCGCACGGTCTGGATGCCGGTGTTCCCGTCCTCGAGCTGCACGTCGGCCAGGATCAGGCTCGGGTTGCCGGCGCGGGCGAGCCGCACCGCCTCGTCGGACCGGGCGGCAACGCCGACGACGGCGTGCCCCATCTCGGCGACGATGCCGGCGATGTCGAGGGCGATGACCGCCTCGTCCTCGATGATGAGGACGCGGGCGGGCGCCTCGTCGCGCAAGGCCGTCCAGGCCTCGTCGAGCAGCCCCGACAGGGCGGCGGCGGCGATGCCGAGCACCGCCGCCGCCTCGGAGCGGGTCATGCCCTCGGCGTGGACCAGCAGCAGGGCGGCGCGCCAGCGCGGCGGCAGCATCGCCACCCGCTCCTCCAGGCGGCGCTGGACGAGCGCGTCGGAACTGGTCGCGGCGGCGGAGGCGGCCGGCGGACCCGGAGGAACCGCCGCCGGATCGAGCACGTTGTGGAGGGACCGGAACAGATCGACCCGGGTCGGCGGCCCGGACGCCGGGCCGGCCTCGTCGAGAACCCGCTGGAGCGCGCGCTTGACCAACTCGTCGCCGACCCCCTGCGAGCCGGTCAGGGCCCTGGCGTGCCGGCGCAGGTAGGGCAGCTGCGCCGCGATATGGGTCCTCGTCCTCTCGTCCATGACCGACCCCCGTGGCGTTGTCCCGCCGATGCGGGCGACCGCGGCACTGGCCGCGGACGGTAGATGGGGCGCCGGATCGCCATTGGAAGCCCGCGCGTCGCGCCGGGCACACCCCGCGGAACCGCCCGCGGAACCGAAGGAATCGCAGCCGTGAGCAGAGTGGATCGGATCGTGATGGAGGAACAGGACACCGGGCGGCGCCCGCCGGCGGCGCCCCGGACCGGCAGAAGGCCGAGGGGCGGCCACGACTGGCTCGAGGCGAAACTGAAGGGGCTCTACGACGAGGTCGCCCGGGAGCCGCTCCCCGACCAGCTCCAGAAGCTGATCGACGAACTCCATGGATAGCGGCTCCGATCCGGCGCTCCGCCACGAGGCCGAGCCCGAAGCGCCGGCCGCGCCCCGGCCGGAGGCCGGCATCCGCGACGAGCTGATCGCCTGCCTGCCGCAGCTTCGCGCCTTCGCGCGCTCGCTCGCCGGCCACCGCGATCTCGCCGACGACCTCGTCCAGGAGGCGATCGTGCGGGCGCTCGCGGCCCAGGGGTCGTTCCGTCCGGGGACCAACTTCCGGGCCTGGATCTTCACCATCCTCCGCAATCTGTTCTTCACCGAGCGGCGCAAGAGCCGCATGGTCGTCCAGTCGATCGACACGATCGAGCAGGAGCTGTCCCCGGTCGCCGCGGCGCAGGAGAGCAAGGTGGAGTTCGACGACTTCCGGCTGGCGCTCATGAAGCTGCCCCACGACCAGCGCGAGGCGCTGATCCTCGTCGGTGCCAGCGGCATGAGCTATGAAGAAGCGGCCCAGGTCTCCGGCTGTGCGGTCGGGACGGTGAAGAGCCGGGTCAGCCGCGCGCGGCGGACCCTGGCGCAGCTGACGGGCCGCAACGAGGACGGCGAGCCGGGCCGCGGGGACGAGCCGCGGCCGCCGGGCGGATCGGATCCGATCGGCGGGTGACGACCTATCCGGAGGATGGCGGCCCGCGGCAGGGCCGCTCCCTCGACCGGGCAGTCGGCAGGATGTGGAAGAGGTTGACCAACTGCTTCGATCCGCTGCGGGCCCGGCTCGGGCTGGCGCTCGCGGTCGCGCTCGTCCCGATCGTCGCCTACGACCTCGTCCTTGCGTTCCAGGGCTACCGCGACGCCGAGGGGCGCGGCTGGACCACCGTCCGCCAGCTCGCCATCGTCGCCTCGAACAGCCAGAACGCGCTGATCGAGGGTACGCGCCGCCTGATGATCGGTCTCGGCGAAAGCGACGCGGTCCGCGAGGCCGCGGCCGGCCGCACGTCGCGCGACTGCTCGCGGACGATGGCGCGGGTCGTGGCCGCGCTGCCGGAATATTCCGACCTCGCCGTCGTCGACGGCGGCGGCGAGATCCGATGCAGCGCCGTCGACCGCAGCACCGGCGGCTCGGTGGCCGACACGCCCTGGTTCCGCGGCATGACGGACACGCAGGGGTTCACGCTCGGCTACTTCACGCTGTCGCGCGAGACGGCGGAGCCGATCGTCAGCGCCCTCCTGCCGACCTCGGGACCGGACGGCACCCCGGCGGGGGCCATCGTCGCCGGCATCCGCCTGCCCTGGCTCGGCAGCCTCGCCCAGAAATACGGCCTGCCCGAGGACGGGGTCGTCTATCTCCTCGACGCCAAGGGCACGGTGATGACGTCGTCCGACCGCTTCCTGGCGGTTCCGGAAACGGACCATGGCATTCCCGGGAGCCGGCGGTCGCCGGCCGAGGCGGCGACGCCCGACGCGGAACTGCTGGCGGCGATCGCCGCGCGCCGCCTCACCGAGTTCGCCGCCGCCGGCAGCGACGGACGGGAACGCTTCTACAGCGCCGCCAACCTCCAGAACGGCAGTCTCTACATCCTCTTCGGCATGCCGAGGACGAGCGCCATGAGCTGGAGCCACTACCAGACCCTGGCCTTCATCGTCGGCCCGCTGCTGATGCTGGCGATCGCCATCGCCGTCGCGGTGATCGGCGGCGAGCTCCTGATCTCGCGCGGGATGCGGGCGCTGCTCGCCACGGTCGACGCCTACGGGCGCGACCAGCTCGACGCCCAGCCGGACGTCCGGCGCAGTGCCCGCGAAATCCGCCAGTTCGCCGAAGCCTTCTCGGAGATGGCGCGCAAGATCGCCAGCCGCGAGAGCGACCTGCGGCGGTCCCTCGAGGAGAAGGACGCGCTGCTCCGGGAGGTCCATCACCGCGTCAAGAACAACCTCCAGATCGTCACCAGCTTCCTCAACCTGCAATCGAAGAACACGCGCGAGGCGGCGGCGCGCGAGGTGCTGACCGAGGCGCGCGTGCGGGTCCGGGCGCTGGCGCTGGTGCATCGCCATCTCTACGAGAGCGCGGACGTCCGCCGGGTCGACTTCGCCGCCATCACCGAGGCCCTGGCCGACCAGCAGGCGCACGCCCAGGGCCTGGCCCAGCGCGGCATCGCCGTCCGGCTCGCGCTCGACAGCGCGCCGATCCCGGCCTCCCACGCCGTGCCGGTGGCGCTGCTCGTCACCGAGGCCTTGAGCAACGCCGCCAAGCACGGCTATCCCGAGGGCCGCCGCGGGACGATCGAGATCGCCTTCACCCGCCGCGACGGCGCCGATGCCGAATTGCGGATCGCCGACGACGGGGTCGGACCGCCCCGCGACGAGCACGGCCAGCCGGTATTCCCGCCCGGCATCGGCGTCGCCCTGATGCAGGCCTTCGCGCGCCAGGTCGGCGGCACGATCACGTTCGCGGCCGGCGCGTCCGGCGGCGCCGTCGTCACCGTGCGCTTCCCGGTCAGGGCGGACGGTCCCGAGCAGGTCGACGAGGCGATGGACGCGGCCGGCTGAGCCGGCTCAGAGGCGGCCGCAGCAGGTCGAAAGGCGCCGCCGCCGCTCGCCGCGCGCGGTCAGGACCTGGCGGAGCATCATGCCGAGGCCACGGTCGACATACTCGTCGACGCCCATCTGCCGGGCGAAGCGCCAGGCCTTCAAGGCCCAGCCATGCGAGAACATGACGATCTGGTGGACGAAGAGCTCGACGTCGACGTCGTCGAAGAGGCCGGCCTCGATGCAGTCGCGGATACAGGCGGCGATCAGCTCGTTGGTCTCGACCTCGGTCTGCTTGATGAGGTTGCGGCGCTCCTTGCGCAGCGACTTCGTCTCCCGGTAGGCCAGCACGGTGGCGGCGACGGATTCGCCGTTGACCCGGCAGTAGGTGCGCACCGCCGTGCAGAAGCGGTCGAGCGGCTCCGTCACCCCTTCCAGCGCCTCGGGGATGCGCGCCTTGTAGCTGTCGAGGACCTGCGCCAGCGCGAGATAGAGGAGATCCTCCTTGTCCTCGACATACTGGTAGATGAGCCCGATGCTGACGTTCGCCCGCTCGGCGACGTCGCGGATCGTCGTCGTGTGGTAGCCGCGCTCGCTGAACAGCTCGATCGCCGCTTCGGTAAGCTGCTGGCGCCGGCGCTGGATCAGCTCCGGGTCGTCGACTTTGCTCTTGATGGTGTCGGGCAAGGGCCGTTCCGGTCCGCCGGTTCGGGCGGCCGTCCGCCCCGTTCGACTACGCATAGTGGATGGCGGCCGCCCGCGGCAATCCCCGCGGGCGGCTGCTCCCGCCCGTCAGCCGGGCAGCTTGCACGCCGGATCGGGCGCCGGCGTCGCCGTCTCGGCCGGCACCGACATGGTGATGATCGGCTTCAGCTTGCCGTCCTTGTCGCCGACATAGCCGAAGAAGTTGGGGCCGACCAGCTGGTGGTCCTCCTTGCGCATGAGCTGCTTGCCGAGGATGGTGTCGAAGGTCGTCCCCGACAGCGCCTTGGCGACGTCGGCCGGCTTCACGCTGTTGGCCTTGGCCACCGCCTGCAGGATGACCTGCATGCCGATGTAGGTCTCGCCCTCGAAGTTGGTCGGCTCGGTGCCCGGATACTTCTTCGCCCAGTCGGCGACGAACTTCTTGTTCTCGGGGGTGTCGAGCGTCGAGCTGTAGTTGATGATGCCCCAGATGCCCTTCGACGCCTCGCCCAGCGTCTTCACCGTGTTGTCGGTGACGAAGCTGACGCCGGCGGTGAAGACCGCGTCGAACAGGCCGAACTGCTTGGCCTGGGTCGCGAAGTTGATGGCGTCGCGGCCGGCGAGCGCCACCCACAGCCCCTGGGCGCCCGAATCCTTGATCTTCTGGATGTAGGGCGCGAAGTCGTTGGTGCCGAAGGGCGAGTAGTTCTCCGAGACGATCGTGCGCTTGTTCGCCTGCGTCGACTTGATGAAGCTGGCGCCCGAATCCCGGCCCCAGGCGATGTCGGCGGCCATGATCGCCCACTTCTCTTCCTTGCGGCCGGCGAGCCACGGCGTCACCACCGCCCCGTCGGCGGCGTCGAGCCGGTTGACGCGGAACATCCGCGGCTGGCAGGCCGAGCCGGTGATCTGGTTCGCCTTGTTGATGGTCGAGACGTAGATCGCGTCCCAGCGCTGCAGCATCGGCCCCATGGCCAGGCCCTCGCCCGAGGCGACGGTGCCGGTCAGCAGCTTGAAGCCCTCGAGCGCCAGCTTCTCGGCCTGGCGGCGGGCGAGGTCGGGCTTGGCCTCGGTGTCGAGGAAGCGGGCCTCGACCTTGCGGCCGCCGACGCCGCCCTTGGCGTTGGCCTCCTCGACCGCGAACACGACCGCCCGCCGGGCCTGGTCGCCGAGGTCGGCATAGGTCCCGGTCAGGGCCGTCGGCACGCCGATGCGGATGACCTCCTGCGCCGCGACGCCGCCGGTCGCCGCCAGCATCGCCGCCGCGGCCAGCGCGGCCCGCCTCGTCCAAAGCGTCTGCATGCTCCGTCTCCTTCCTTCGCGTTGTCCCCCGCGGGGTTCTTGTCGGACCCGGACCGCACCCCCCGTCAGACCGCGACGTGGCGCTTCAGGGTCTCCATCGACAGGCCGGCCAGTTCGCCGGCCTCGATCACCGTCCCCTTGGAGAGGACGTAGTAGCGGTCCGCGACCCGGCGGACGAGGCCGAAATTCTGCTCGATCAGCAGAATGCCCGTCCCCTCCGCCGCCAGCCGCCGGAAGATGTCGGCAAGCTCGTCGACGATGACCGGGGCCAGCCCCTCGCTCGGCTCGTCGAGCACGAGCAGGCTGGGGTTGGCCATCAGCGCCCGGCCGATCGCCAGCATCTGCTGCTGGCCGCCGCTGAGCGCCGTGCCCGGCGTGTCGGCGCGCTCGCGCAGGATCGGGAAGAGCTCGAACACCCGGTCCATGGTCCAGGCGCCGCGGCGGCCGACGGCGGCACCCAGCAGCAGGTTCTCGCGGATGGTCAGGCCCGGGACGATGCGCCGGCCCTGCGGCACCACGGCGATGCCGCTGCGCGCCGCGGTGAAGTGCTGGAAGCGCGTCGCGGTCTTGCCCGCGAGGTCGACCTCGCCCCGCCGCACCGTGGCGATGCCGAGGAACGAGTTGACGATCGTCGTCTTGCCGACGCCGTTGCGGCCGAGGATGGCGACCCGCTCCTCGGGCCGGATCTCGAACGTGACCCCGTGCAGCACCTGGGCGCGGCCGTAGTAGGAGTCGACGTCGCGGAAGGCGAGGAGGGTCATTCCACCGAGCTCCCGAGATAGGCGGTGACGACCTCCGGGATGCGGCGGATCTCGTCCGGGGTGCCGTCTGCCAGGATCTTGCCGAGATGCAGCACGGTCACCCGGCTGCAGATCGAGAAAATCACCTCCATGTCGTGCTCGACCAGCAGCACGGTGACGCCCCAGCGCCCGGCGAGGTCGCGCAGGATGCCGGCCAGCACCATCGATTCCTGCATCGACAGGCCGGCCGCCGGCTCGTCGAGCAGCAGCACCCTGGGCCGCCCGACCAGCGCCAGCGCGAGGTCGAGCCGGCGCTGGTCGCCGTAGGAGACGTCGGCCGCCCGCCGGTGGGCGAGGTCGGCCAGCCCCAGTTCGGCCATCACCTCGTCGCTGTTGTCGTGCTCGGCGGCGGCGGCGGCGAGCCGGATCTGCTCGTCGATCGTCAGGTCCGGGAAGATGTTGGTGCGCTGGAAGGAACGGGCGAGGCCGGCGCGCCGGCGCTCCACCGCGCCGAGGCCGCTGATGTCGCGCCCGTCCATCAGGACCCGGCCGCTCCAGGTCTGGGCGCGGCCGGACAGCACGTCCATCAGGGTCGACTTGCCGGCCCCGTTGGGGCCGATCAGCCCGCGGATCTCGCCCTGCGGCACGGCGATGGACACCGTGTCGAGGGCCGCGAAGCCGCCGAAGCGGCGCGTCATGTCGATGCCCTCGATGGCGTAGGTGGATCCGGTCATTCCCCCCTCCTGCCGCCGAGGCGCCGGCCCAGCCAGACGAGGACGCCGCCGACGCCGCGCGGCATCAGCACCGTCACCAGGATCAGGGTGACGCCGATCACCGCCGGCCAGTGGTCGGTGAAGTCGCCCGCCGCGTTCTTGATGAAGAAGAAGATGACGCCGCCGAGCGCCGGCCCCCAGACCAGCCGCGGGCCGCCGATGATGGCCATGATGAGCGCCTCGCCGGACAGGCTCCAGTGCAGGGTTCCGGGCGAGACGAAGCCGTTGTAGAGGGCGAAGAGCAGGCCGCCCAGGGCGCACACCGCCGCCGAGATGGCATAGACGATCGCCCGCGGCAGCACCGTGCGGTAGCCGATGTAGCGCGCCCGCTCCTCGTTTTCGCGGATCGCCAGGGTCAGCGTGCCGAAGCGGCTGCGCGCCAGCAGCCACAGGCCGAGGATGACCCCGACCAGCGCCAGCCAGCAGACCAGGAACATGCTGGTCGGCTGCTGGAAGACGGCGATGTCGACCCCGAAGACCCGCGCCGGGAACGCGATCGCCATGCCGTCGTCGCCGTTGGCGAGTTCGCGCCACTTGAGGAAGAGCTCGTGGAAGGCCTGGGCGACCGCCAGCGTCAGCATCGAGAAGGCGACGCCGGTGATGCGCACGATGACGACGCCGAGCGCCAGCGCGAAGATCGCCGGGAGCGCCACCGCCAGGAGGATCGCGAGTTCGGCCGGCAGGCCGAACTTGATGAGCAGCGCCGTCGCGTAGGCGGCGAGCCCGAAGAAGGCGGCGTGCCCGAAGCTGACGGTGCCATTCTGGCGCAACAGGAAGCCCACCCCCGTCGCCAGCACCGCGTTGATCGCCGCCTGCGTCATCAGGGTCAGGAAGAGCGGCGATTCGACGATCACCGGCAGGGCGCAGCCGGCGGCGCCGACCACCAGCAGGACCGCGAGGAAGCCGAGGCCGCGCGGACGCGACGGGGCGGCGGCGAGGTCGGTCATGTCCGCCCCCCGACGAGGCCGGTCGGCCGCCAGATCAGCACCCCCACCATCAGCAGGAAGGGGATCATCGAGGCCGCCCAGGGGATGTAGACGATGCCGAAATTGTGCACCTGCCCGATCACCAGCGCCGCGATGAAGGCGCCGGAGAAGCTGCCGAGCCCGCCGACCACGACGACGATGAAGCTGTCGATCAGGATGAAGCTGCCCATCGACGGCGACAGCGCCATCAAGGGCGCCGCGATCGTGCCGGAGAGGCCGGCGAGGCCGGCGCCGATGGCGACGACGGCGGCGCTGACCCGGTCGGTGTCGACGCCCTGCATCCCGGTCGTCACCGGGTCGACCGAGGAGGCGCGGACATAGAGGCCGATCCGGCTGAGGCGCAGCCACAGGCTGAGGCCGAGGGCGACCAGCACGGCCACGGCGATCACCATCAGCCGGTAGACGGGAAAGGTCTCGCCGGCGATCGAGACGGTGCCGGCGAGCAGCGGCGGTGCCGCCAGCGACAGAAAGTCCTTGCCCCAGATCGTCTTGACCACGTCCTCCAGCACCAGCAGCAGGCCGAAGGTGACGAGCACGGTGGCGATCGGGTCCTCGTGCTGCAGCGGCCGGAAGACGAAGCGGTCGAGGACGACGCCGAGCACCGCCAGGACGACGATGGCGACGACGAGCGCCACCCAGAAGTTGCTGACCGCCGCCACCGCGAAGGCGACGTAGCCGCCGACCATGAAGAGGCTGCCATGGGCGAAGTTGACCACTCGCCGCAGGCCGAAGATCAGCACCAGCCCGACGGCGAGGACGTACAGCAGCCCGCCATAGACGAGGCCGTTCAGGATGTTGATTAGCATGGGGACCATCCCCCGCCGGCGGCGATCGCCGCGTCCGTCGGGCGATGGCCGCGTCCCACCGACGCCGGCCTCGACATGCTTCGTCCCCCTCCCCCCGCGCGGCCCCTTGTCGTCGTTCCCGTCCCCGGGCTGGCCGCTTCGTTGACTGAATGATGGTTCATTCACTCGCCGTCCGTCAATCGGGCGCCGGACTCAGGTCGCCGAGAAGCCCCCGTCGACATGCAGGATCTGCCCGGTGATGAAGGCCGCGGCCGGCGACGCCAGGAAGACCAGCGCTCCCGCCAGATCCTCCGGCTGGCCGAGCCGGCCGAGCGGCATCCGCGACAGCACCGAGCCGTAGACCTGCGGCAGTTTCTCGATGAGGTGCCGGTTGAGGTCGGTCACGAAGACCGTCGGCGCCACCGCGTTGACCGTCACCCCCTTCGGCCCGAACTCGACCGCGAGCGCGCGGGTCAGGTTGGCGACCGCCGCCTTGGCGGCGCAGTAGGGCGCGCGGTTGGGGATGCCGCGGTCGGCCAGGATCGAGGCCATGTTGACGATGCGGCCCGAACCGCGGGCCAGCATCTGTGGCGCCAGTGCCTTGCAGCACAGCCAGGTCCCGGTGGCGCTGACGTCCATCACCTGGTGCCAGTCCGCCTCCTCGAGCTCGATCGCCGTCTTCGACGCCATCACCCCGGCATTGTTGAAGAGGATGTCGACGCGTCCGAACGCCTCCAGCGCGCGGGCCGCCATGACGTCGACGGAAGCGCGGTCGGCGACGTCGGCCTCGAGCGCCAGCGCGCGCCGGCCGGTCGCCCGCAGTTCCTCGGCCATGCGCTCGGAGAGCGCGAGGTCACGGGCGGCGATCACCACGTCGGCGCCGGCCGCCGCGAAGGCGCGCGCGCCGAGCGCCCCCAGGCCGCGGTTGCCGCCGGTGACGAGGGCCACCTGGCCGTCGAGCCGGAAGCTGGGAAAGCTCATCTCGGGTCCTCCCGGGTCAGCCGGCCATCTGCCCGCCGTCGATCGGCAGGGCGTGGCCGGTCAGCATGCGCGCCTCGTCGGAGGCGAGAAAGAGGGCGGCGTTGGCGGTGTCGACTGCCTCCGGCATCCGGCCGAGCGGGATCGTCGCCCGCATCCGTACCCGCGCCTCGTCCATGTCGCCGGCGAAGCCCGGCATGAACTTCGCCAGCATCGGCGTCTCGGTGACGGCGGGGCAGATCGCGTTGACCCGGATGTTGGCCGGCGCCAGTTCGAGCGCGAGGCTCCGCGTCAGCCCGACCAGCCCATGCTTGGAGACGGTGTAGACGCTGAAGTTGGGCTTCGCGCTCAGCCCCTGGATCGAGGCGGTGAAGAGGATGACGGCGCCGGCCGGGCGCGCCGCCCCGGCCCGACGCAAGGCCGGCAGCGCCGCCTGGGCCATCTTCATCGCGCCCGTCAGGTTGACCCCGATCACGCGATCGAGGGTCGCGTCGTCCGCCGTCTCGAACCGGCCGGCGAAGGGGCCGCCGGCATTGGCGTGCAGGATGTCGAGGCCGCCGAACTCGGCCTCGGTCGCCGCCACCGCCGCCTCGTCCTGGGCGCGGTCGGTATGGTCGCAGGCGACGAAGGCCGCACCGTCGCCGAGTTCGCGGGCCAGCGCCTTGCCGCGGCCGGTGTCGATGTCGGCGATCATCACCCAGCAGCCTTCGGCATGGAACCGCCGCACCGTCGCGGCGCCAAGGCCGGACGCGCCGCCGGTGACGAGCGCCACCCGCCCCGCCAGCCGGTCGCCGGTGGGCCGCCTCATGGCAGCGCCTCGCCCTTGATCGCGCGCAGGGCCGAGACCCGGCCGGCCAGGTTCTGGTACTGCCCGCGCATCAGCGGATCGCCGCTTTCGGCGAGCCGCTCGGCCAGCGCCGCGATCTCGGCGAGCAGCCGGCGCTCCTCGGCATCGGTCAGGGCCGGTTTGACGGGCTCGGTCATGCCTTCAGCCCTTCCTGGCGCTCGTCGGTCCAGCGGCGCGCCTTGTAGGTGAACTCGGGCAGGTCGCGGCGGGCCACGATCTCCAGCTCCATCTGGACGTTGGTGCGCTCCTTGATCCGCTGGCCGAGGCGGCCGGTCAGGGCGCGGCGGGCGTCCTCGTTCATGCCGGCATGGACGTCCTTGAGCGCGAGACGGACCTGGACGCGGGTGCGCCCGGCCTCGTCGACGAAGACCCGGCCAACATATTCGGCGACCTCCGGCTCGGCGAAGACGGCGGTGTCGACCGCCAGCGGCCAGACGTTGTTGCCGCGGATCTTGAGCATGTCGTCGTAGCGGCCGATGGTCCCCGTCTCCAGGCAGTTCCAGGCCCGGCCGCCGCCGCACTCGTGCCAGGGCACGAAGCGCGCCCGGTCGCGGGTGGAGAAGCGCAGCACCGGCGAGCCCTCGATGTCGAGGTTGGTGAGGATGATCTCCCCCTCCTCGCCCGGCGCCACCGGCAGGCCGGAGTCGGGGTCGACGACCTCGACATAGTTGGTCCATTCGAGCAGCCGCATCAGGCCGCGGCGACCGTCGCCGCGAACCACGCCCGCCTCGCAGGTGGACGCGACGAAGCCCGCCCCCTGGGTGCTGCCGTAGCCCTCGTGCAGGCGGCAGCCCCAGAACTGCTCGATGCCGCGCGCCCATTCCAGCGGATAGCCCTCGGCGACGATGTGGATCGCCCGCATCGTCGGAAAGGCCTCGGCCGCGACGATGCCGCGGCGGCGCAGCGCCTCGCTCAGCGTGTGCAGGTAGTTGGTCGAAGCATAGATGAAGTGCATCTCGCCGAAGCGCAGCATCAGGTCGATCTTGGCGTCGGTCGAGAGCGTGCCGCCGACATGGAAGGCGGTGGCGCCGGCGATGCGGAAGCCCTCGGGCGGCCCCCAGCCGCCGGTCGTCAGGCCGCCGGTCGGCACGCAGTTGAGCGCCATCTGCCCCGGCCGCAGCCCGGCCATGAACCAGGGCAGCAGGTGCAGATAGCCCTGGACGGCGATGTCGTGGTCCGTCCGGCCGTAGACCTCCTGGCCCTGGCCCGAGGTGCCGCCCGTCATGTTGACAAGGGTCACCCGCTCGCGTGGGACGCCGAGGCGGCGGCCGAAGGGCGGGTGCTCCTTCTGGTCGGCCAGGAAGTCGGCCTTGGTCGAAATCGGGACGCGGCGGTTGAAGTCGGCGAGCGAGCGGATCTCCTCGGGCCGGACCTTCGCCGCCTCGAGCTTGGCGCGATAGAAGGCATTGGTGTGCCACAGCCGCTCGACCTGGCGCTGCAGCTTGCGCAGTTGCAGCGCCTCCAGTTCGGCCCGGCTCAGACGCTCGACCGGGGCGAGCGTCGCCGAGACGTCGCGGAAGGCGATCGGCTCGCCCATCAGCGCGCGCCCGCGGCGCCGGGCCGGAAGCGCGGCAGCGCGATCTCGGCCGTGACGTCGTCGAACGTGACCTCGACCGGCATTCCCGCCGTCACCGCCTCGGGCGCGCAGCCGACGATGTTGGTCGCCATCCGCGGCCCCTCCTCCAGCGTCACCAGCGCCACGACGTAGGGCACCGCATCCTGGTAGACGTCGCGCGGCACCGGATGGCGGACGACGATCCAGCTGAAGACGGTGGCGCGGCCCGACGCCTCGATCCAGTCCGCCTCGCGCGAGCGGCAATGGGCGC
>NZ_JAYSFE010000048.1:12317-32611 GCF_041913585.1 Allostella sp. | reverse complement strand
TCCTCGTCGCTGGCCGAGGCCTTCCAGCGCCATTGCCGCCGGTTCCGCGGCGAGGAGGAGAAGGGCAAGTACGCGATCGTCCAGGCCGAGGACGAGCTCGCCTCGATCGGCATGGTGATCGGCGCCGGCTGGAACGGCGCCCGCGCCTTCACCTCGACCTCCGGGCCCGGCATCTCGCTGATGCAGGAGTTCCTCGGCCTCGCCTATTTCGCCGAGATCCCGGCCGTCGTCTTCGACGTGCAGCGCGGCGGACCCTCGACGGGCATGCCGACCCGCACCCAGCAGTCGGACCTCCTCGCCTGCGCCTACGCCTCGCACGGCGACACCAAGCACGTCCTGCTGTTCCCCGAGGACCCGCACGAGGCGTTCGAGATGGGGGCGACCGCCTTCGACCTCGCCGACCGGCTGCAGACGCCGATCTTCGTCATGCTCGACCTCGACATCGGCATGAACGAATGGCTCTGCCGGCCCTTCCGGTGGGACGATTCCCGGCGCATGGACCGCGGCAAGGTGATGACGCGCGAGATGCTCGATGCCGGAGCCGATTTCGGTCGCTACCTCGACGTCGACGGCGACGGCATCCCCTACCGCACCTATCCCGGCACCCATCCGACCCGCGGCTCCTACTTCACCCGCGGCACGACGCGCGACCGCTACGCGCGCTACAGCGAGGAGGGGCCGGTCTATGTCGACAACATGGAGCGGCTGGTCCGCAAGTTCGACACGGCGAAGACCCTGGTGCCGGCGCCGGTCGAGCGCGCGGCGGCCGAGCCGACGCGCGTCGGCGTGATCCATTTCGGCTCGACCGGGGCCGCCATGGAGGAGGCGCTGGAGGCGCTCGCCGGCCGCGGCGTCCATCTCGACACGCTGCGGCTGCGCGCCTTTCCCTTCCCGGACTCCGTGGCGGAGTTCGTCCGCCGGCACGAGATCGTCTTCGTCGTCGAGCAGAACCGCGACGCCCAGATGCGCACCCTGCTCGTCTCCGAGCTCGAGCTCGACCCGGCGCGGCTCGTCCCGGTGCGCCACTTCGACGGCACGCCGATCACTGCCCGCTTCATCGTCGGCGCGATCGAGGCGGCCCTGCCCGACCACAACGTCGTCCCGCTCCGGAAGGCGGTTCCATGACCTACCTCGCCAAGCCCCGCTTCCATCACCCGAAGCTGCCGACCAACGCGCTCGGCTACACAAGGCGCGACTACGAGGGCACGGTCTCGACGCTGTGCGCCGGCTGCGGCCACGATTCGATCAGCGCCGCCATCATCCAGGCCTGCTTCGAGCTCGACCTGCCGCCGCACCGCATCGCCAAGCTCTCCGGCATCGGCTGCTCGTCGAAGACGCCGACCTACTTCCTCGGCGCCAGCCACGGCTTCAACAGCGTCCATGGCCGCATGCCGTCGGTGCTGACGGGCGCCAACCTCGCCAACCGCGACCTCATCTATCTCGGCGTCTCGGGCGACGGCGACAGCGCCTCGATCGGGCTCGGGCAGTTCGCCCATTCGATCCGCCGCGGCGTCAACATGCTCTACATCGTCGAGAACAACGGCGTGTACGGCCTGACCAAGGGCCAGTTCTCGGCGACCGCCGACAAGGGCTCGCTCAGCAAGCGCGGCGCGGCCAACCACGACGAGCCGATCGACCTCGCGGCGATGGCGCTGCTGCTCGGCGCCAGCTACGTCGCCCGCGGCTTCTCGGGCGACAAGGAGCAGCTGGTCCCGCTCATCAAGGCGGGGCTGCGCCACAAGGGGGCCGCCTTCATCGACTGCATCAGCCCCTGCGTCGCCTTCAACAACCACCCGGGCTCGACCAAGAGCTTCGACTTCGTGCGCGAGCACAACGACGCGGTGAACCGCCTCGACGTCATGATCCCGCGCGAACCGATCCAGGCCGAGTACGCCCCGGGCGAGACGATCGCGGTGACCCAGCACGACGGCACGGTGCTCCGCCTGAAGAAGCTCGACGCCGACTACGATCCGCGCGACCGGGCGGCCGCCATCTCCTACCTGCAACGGCACGAGGCCGCGGGCCAGGTGGTGACCGGCCTCCTCTACGTCGATCCGGAATCGGCCGACCTGCACGACGCGCTGGCGACCGTCGCCCGCCCGCTCAACACGCTCGACGACGGCGAACTGGTGCCCGGCGCGAAGGCGCTCGAGAAGCTGAACGCCTCGCTGCGGTAGGCCTGGGCGATCAGCCGGCCCAGCCGGGGGGGGCCGGTTCGTTCTCGGCGAAGTCGAACTCGACCTTGGCGCCGGCCGGGTCGCGGGTGAAGAGCTGCCAGATGCCGCCGCCGGCGAGCCGGCGCAGTTCGTACTCGTGGCCGGCCGCCGTCAGCCGCGCCGCCACCGCCGGCAGGTCGACCGCCGAGAAGGCCATGTGGTCGAGCACCCCGTCCTTCTCGGTCAGGGTGTCCTTCTTGATGACGTGCAGGATGGCGGTGTCGCCGGAATAGAGCCAGGCGCCGGGGAAGCCGAAGGGCGGCCGCCAGCCGGGGTTGAGCCCGAACATGCCGTAGAACTTCACCGTCGCGTCGAGATCGTGCGTCAGCACGGTGAAGTGGTTCATCGCGGTGATGCCCATGGCGCCTGCTCCCCTCTCGTGACGCGGCCTGTCGATCCAGTCTACGCCGAACGTTCGACCCGATCGACCCGGCTGATGGCGCGGAGTTCGGGGAACCAGCGCTGCCACAGCCATGCCACTGCCATGGTGCCGACGCCGCCGGCGACGACGGCCGGCACCACCCCCACCAGCGCCGCCATGACGCCGGCGCGGAAGGCCCCCAACTCGTTCGAGGCGCCGATGAAGACCATGTTGACGGCATTGACCCGGCCACGCAGGTGGTCTGGCGTCCACAGCTGGATCAGCGTCTCGCGGACATAGACGCTGACCATGTCGCCCGCCCCCATCAGCAGCAGCGCCACGACCGAGAGCCAGGTCCAGGTCGAGAGGCCGAAGAGGGCGGCGAAGAAGCCGAAGGCGGCGACGCCGGCGAACATCAGCATGCCGGCCTGCGCCCGGATCGGGTGTCGGGCGAGCCAGAGCGCCATCAGCAAGGCGCCGATGCCGGGCGCTGCCCGCAGCACGCCGAGCCCGACCGGCCCGACCGCGAGGATGTCGCCGGCATAGGCCGGCAGCAGCGCCACGGCCCCGCCCAGCAGCACCGCGAAGAGGTCGAGCGAGATGGCGCCCAGCACCACCTTCTCGCGCCAGATGTAGCGGAAGCCGGCGCTGAGCGCGCGCCAGTCGGCGCCGGGCGGCAGGCCGGAGCGCGGCATCGCCGGGATCAGGGCCGTCAGCAGCGCCGCCGCCAGCATCAGCAGGGCGGCGGCGGCGAAGGGCAGGGTCGCCCCGATGCCGTAGAGGAGCCCGCCTACGACCGGCCCCAGGATCGTCGCCACCTGCCAGGAGGAGGTCGACCAGGCGACCGCGGTCGCCAGTTCGGCCACCGGCACGACGTTGGGGATGATCGCCTGCGAGGCCGGGCCGAAGAAGGCGCGCGCGGTGCCGAACAGGACCAGCAGCGCGAAGATCGGCCAGGTCCGCGCGTCGCCAGCGAGGATCAGCCCGAGCAGGCCGGCGACGCACAGCACCTGGGCCAGGATGCACACCCCCATGATCCAGCGCCGGTCGAAGCGGTCGGCGACCGGGCCGGTGACGAAGATCAGCGCCGGGAACGGCAGGAACTGGAAGAGGCCGACCAGCCCGAGGTCGAACGGATCGCGCGTCAGGCTGTAGACGTGCCAGCCGACCGCGACGCTGACGAACTGGGCGGCGAAGGCGGTGAGGAAGCGGCCCGCCCAGTAGACCGTGAAGCCGCGATGGCGGAAGACGCCGAGCGATCCGCCGCCCGGCTCGGCATGGTCGGTCATGGCGGGCCGGCTAGAGGGTGCCGGCGAATTCGGCGGCGGATTCCGTCAGCCACTCGAGGAAGGGCACGGCATAGCTGGAGCCGACGACCAGTTCGTAGGCGGGCGTGTCGTCGCGCTGCAGCAGCAGGGCCGAGACCTGCGCCATCTGGGTGATGGCGGCCTGCCCCGGCCCGAACGCCGCGGGGTCGAGGTCGAGGCGGCAGCCCTTGCCCAGCACCCGGCGGGCGTGGCGGCCGGCCAGCCGGACCCGCGTCTTGCCGTGCGACTGGTCGACGACCGAGCCGGCGGCTCCCGCGGCCTGGGCGAGGCGGCGGGCGAGCGCGCCCTCGGGCCCGCGCGGCGCGATCACCAGCCAGGTGTCCGGCCGGATCCAGACCGCGGTCGCGTCCCGGCCCTCGGCGAAGCGGCCGGGCGGCGGCAGCGCGAGCCCGAACTCGGCGCTGAGCGCCGCCGCGAGGTCTTCCCCGCGGCCGCGGCGGGCGGCGACGTCGACCAGGGCCGACGGCAGCTCGGCGATCATCGGGTGCGCCGGCACCGCGGCGACCGAGAGCGGCGAGCGTGGCTCGACTGCGGACAGGTCGGCCACGGACCCCTCAACCTCGGACACGGGCGTTCTCCGGATCGACGAAATGCGGGCTGGAAATCTCGACCTCCACCGTCTCGTCGAGCAGCGGGAAGGCGGCGACCAATCGCTGGCCGTGGCGGGCCTCGCCGCCCGACAGCATGGCGAGGCCGATCCAGCCGCCCGGCTCGACCGAGCGGGTGACGCTGGTGATCCAGCCGAGGCTGCGGTCGGAGCCCGCCTCGACCAGATGGGCGCCCGGCCGGATCTGGCGCTCGCGCTCGACCGGACGGACGCCGACGAGGCGCGGTCGGGCGGGGTCGGTCAGGCCCGGCCGCCCGGCCAGCACCTTGCCGACGAAGTCGCCCTTCTTGGCCATCTTTCCCAGCCCGACGTCGCGCATCGTCGTCTGGCCGTTCAGCTCGGCGCCCGCGACATGGCCCTTCTCGATGCGCAGGAGGCCGAGCGCCTCGACCCCGTAGGGCTCGATGCCGAACTCGTCGCCGGCCGCCAGGATCGCCTCCCAGACGGCGAGCGCGTAGCCGGCCGGGGTCGCCACCTCGAAGGCGAGTTCGCCCGAGAAGCTGATGCGGAAGATGCGCACGGGGCGGCCGGCGAGCGTGGCGTCGGCGACGCCCATGAAGGGCAGGCCGGCGTCCGACAGGTCGAGCCCTTCGACCGCCTTCGCCAGCGTCCGGCGCGCCTCCGGCCCGGCGACCGACATCGAGGCCCACTGGTCGGTGACCGAGCAGAACTGCACGTCGAGCTCGGGCCACACCGTCTGGGCGTGGAACTCCATGTGCTCCAGCACCCGGCCGGCATTGGCGGTCGTGGTGGTGACGAAGAAATGGTCGGGCGCCAGCCGGCTGGTGGTGCCGTCGTCCATCACCATCCCGTCCTCGCGCAGCATCAGGCCGTAGCGGGCCTTGCCGACGGGCAGGGTGGAGAAGGTGTTGGTGTAGAGCCGGTCGAGGAAGGTGGCGGCGTCGCTGCCCTGGACGTCGATCTTGCCGAGGGTCGAGACGTCG
Source organism: Allostella sp. (assembly GCF_041913585.1). NCBI lineage: Bacteria > Pseudomonadati > Pseudomonadota > Alphaproteobacteria > Rhodospirillales > Allostellaceae > Allostella > Allostella sp. Next base: position 27,155 of record NZ_JAYSFE010000048.1, on the reverse strand, counting down.
CAGACGCCGACCTTGCGCCGCACCGTCCCGCCCTCGCGCAGGATGGCGTCCCACGGGCTCTCGCCCGGCTTCGGATAGAAGGCGGGCCGCAGCCACAGGCCCGCTTCCATGAACTCGGCGCCGCGGCGGGCGTGCCAGTCGTGCAGCATCGTCCGGCGGATCGGCGCGAAGGCCCGGCCGCGATGGTGGCCGGCGACCGCGCCCCAGGTGATGGGCGTGACGTAGGGGCGATAGGTCGGCATCCCGACCGCCGCGACCGGCTCGCCGCGGGCCTCGGCCAGCACGGCCGCGCCGACGAGCCCGCCCGTCTTGCCCTGGTCGGTCGCCATGGCATGGGTGGTGTAGCGCTTGGCGTGTTCGATATGGCGATAGCCCTCGCGATGGGCGAGGCGAATGTCGGCGGTCGTGACGTCGTGCTGCAGGTCGACGAAGGCCTTGCCGCGGGCCGGCACTTCCCAGAACGGGGTGACGGTCGGGTCCGGGTCGTCCGCGTCCGGCAGTACGAAGGCGGCGCCGGGCGGGAAGCCGGCGGCGGTGGCCGCCGCCCGTCCGGCGGCGAGGCCGTCCCGGGCCGCGGCCGCGATGCCGAAGCAGCCGCGGGCGGCGCCGGCGGAGCGCTGGCCCGCCGCCTCGCCAGGAACGAAGGCGGCAATGCGGTCGTCCCAGCGCATGGCGGTGCGCGACTGGCTGGCGAGCTGGATCGCCGGGCCGTAGCCACCGGAGACGCAGAGGAGGTCGGCGTCGATCTGGAAGCCGCCGGCGCTGCCGACCGCCCGCGCCTCGACGCTGTAGATGCCGCGGCCGCCATGGCCGCCCGTGACCTCGTGCCCGGTCAGCACCTCGAAGCCCTGGCGGCGGGCGGCGGCGGCGGCCGGCCCCAGCGGTCGCGGGTCGACCACGGCCACCCGTTCGGCGCCGGCCTCCGCCAGCGCGGCGACGGTGCCGTAGGCCTCGTCGTTGTTGGCGAAGAGCACGGCGCGGCGGCCGGCGAGCACGCCGAAGCGGCGGGCATAGGTGCGGGCGGCACCCGCCAGCATCACCCCCGGCCGGTCGTTGCCGGGAAAGGCGATCAGGCGCTCGTCGGCGCCGGTCGCCAGCACCACCTCGCGGGCGCGGATCGTCCAGTAGCGCTGGCGCGGCTGGTGCGGCGGCGGCTCGGGCAGGTGGTCGGCCACCCGCTCCAGCGCGCCCAGCATGTTCTGCTCGTAGTATCCGAAGACGGTCGTCCGCAGCATCGGCGTGACGTTGGGCAGGGCGTCGAGCGCCGCCAGCGTCTCGCGTCGCCAGGCCTCCTGCGCCGGCTCGGCGAGGAGGCCGCCGCCCGCCAGGAAATCCTGCTCGGCCAGGATGACGCGCGCGCCGGCTTCGCCGGCCGCCCGCGCCGCCGCGAGGCCGGCCGCTCCGGCGCCCACCACCAGCACGTCGCAATGGGCGTGGCATGCCTCGTAATGGTCGGGATCGGGCGCGGTCGACGCGCGGCCGAGACCGGCGGCGCGGCGGATCGCCGGCTCGTAGAGCTTCTCCCAGAAGGAGGCCGGCCACATGAAGGTCTTGTAGTAGAAGCCGGCCGGCAGAAACCGTGCGAAGGCCGAATTGACGCACATGAGGTCGATCGCCAGCGACGGCCAGCGGTTCTGGCTTTCCGCGACCAGCCCGTCATGCAGCTCGACCGTGGTCATCTTGGTGTTCGGCGTCGTGCGGGCGCCGGTGCCGATGCCGGCGAGCGCGTTCGGCTCCTCCGGCCCGGCGGTGTAGATGCCGCGCGGCCGGTGATACTTGAAGCTGCGGCCGACGATCCGCACCCCCGAAGCGAGCAGGGCGGAGGCCAGCGTGTCGCCGGGATGGCCCCGGTACTCGCGCCCGTCGAAGCGGAACGCGAGGGTGCGTTCGCGGTCGACATGGCCGCCCCTGGCGGTGCGCAGGCGGGGCCGGCGGGGGAGCTCGATCATGCGCCCGGCACCGGTTCGGAGGGCACCGGTTCGGAAGGCACCGGCAGCGTGTCGCCGGCCTTGCCGGTGGCGGCGATCTCGTGGGTCATGGTGTGGCGCACCACCTGGACGAACTGGCGGCAGCCGCCGGCATGGTGCCACCATTCGGTGTGCCAGCCGCGCGGGTTGGCGCGGGTGTAGACATAGTCGTAGAAGGCGTCGATCCCGGCGTCGGGGGCCGGCCGCCGGACGGTGGCGTCGCCGCGATAGGCGAATTCCGCCTCGTCGCGCGGGCCGCACCAGGGACAGTCGATGCGATGCATGGCGGTTGCCTCGTCACTGGGCCCAGGGCCAGGGGCCGACGCCGCGCTCGTCCATCAGGCGGCCGTCGCGGAAGCGCTCGATGGTCATGCTGGCGTTGAGAGGGTGCGGCGCGTCCTTGGCGATGGTGTGGGCGAAGCACCAGCCCGAGCCGGGCGTCGCCTTGAAGCCGCCATAGCACCAGCCGCCATTGAGGTAGAGGCCCTCGACCGGCGTGCGGCAGATCAGCGGCGAGCCGTCCATCGTCATGTCCATGACCCCGCCCCATTGCCGCAGCACCCGCAGGCGCGACAGGCAGGGCATCATCGCGACCCCGGCGGCGAAGACGTGCTCCACCATCTGCAGCGTGCCGCGCTGGGCGTAGGAATTGTAGCCGTCGAGATCGCCGCCGAAGACGAGGCCGCCCTTGTCGGACTGGCTGATGTAGAAATGCCCGGCGCCGAAGGTGACGACGGTGTCGACGAGCGGCTTCAGCCCTTCGGTCACGAAGGCCTGGAGGACGTGGCTCTCGATCGGCAGGCGGAGGCCGGCCATCGCGGCGACGCGCGAGGTGTTGCCGGCGACCGCCATGCCGACCTTGCGGGCGGCGATCGGCCCGCGCGTCGTCTCGACGCCGGTGACGCGGCCGCCCTCGCGGCGGATGCCGGTCACCTCGCAATGCTGGATGATGTCGACGCCGAGCCGGTCGGCGGCGCGCGCGAAGCCCCAGGCGACGGCGTCGTGCCGGGCGGTGCCGCCGCGCCGCTGCAGCAGGCCGCCCATCACGGGGAAGCGGGCATTGTCGAAGTCGAGCATCGGCACCATCGCCCGGACCTGCTCGCGGTCGAGCAGTTCGGCATCGACGCCGATCAGCCGCATCGAGTTGCCGCGGCGGGCGGCGGCGTGCTTCTGCGCGTCCGAATGGAAGAGGTTGAGCACGCCGCGCTGGCTCATCATGACGTTGAAGTTGAGGTCCTGCTCCAGCCCCTCCCAGAGCTTCAGCGACCATTCGTAGAAGTGGTTGTTCTCCGGCAGCAGGTAGTTCGAGCGCACGATCGTCGTGTTGCGCCCGGTATTGCCGAGCCCGATCGGCCCCTTCTCCAGCACGGCGACGTTGGTGATGCCGTGCTCCTTGGCGAGGTAGTAGGCGCTGGCCAGCCCGTGTCCGCCGCCGCCGATGATGACGACGTCGTAGGACGGCTTCGGCGCCGGGTCGCGCCACGCCCGGCCCCAGCCGGAATGGCCGCCAAGCGCCTTGGTCAGGAGGCCGAAGGCCGAGTATCGCGTCATGTCGTGCCGGGGCGCTTCCGCATTCGGGGTTCCGCGGCCGGACAGGCTAAGGGCGGCGGCGGGCGGGCGCAATCGCCGCCATGCCGGCCTGCGCGTCCCAATGCCGCATCGCCAGTCGCTACTGACAGTCATAATCAATTGCACTATGTTCCGGCCCTGCCCGAGCAAGGAGGAGAAGCGCCCCGTGCCCATCGCCCAGCATGTCTTCGTCCGGCCGCTCGCCGCGATCGCGATCGCGGCCGCCCTCGCCGCCGCGCCGGCGGCGGCCGCGGACAAGCGGCAGATCGCGGCGACCTACGGCGACATCGCCCTGGCGATGTACCAGGACGCCCATGCCGGCGCCGTGGCGCTGCAGAAGGCGGTGGCCGCCCTGGTCAAGGCGCCGGGCGAGGCGACGATGAAGGCGGCGCGCGCCGCCTGGCTCGCCGGCCGCGTGCCCTACCAGCAGACCGAGGTCTATCGCTTCGGCAACGCCATCGTCGACGAGTGGGAAGGCAAGGTGAACGGCTGGCCGCTCGACGAGGGGCTGATCGACTATGTCCATTCCTCCTATGGCGAGGACAGCGACGAGAACCCGCTCTACACCGCCAACGTCATCGCCAATCCGAAGATCAGGTTCGGCGGCAGGACCATCGACGCCGCGCGCATCACGAAGAGGTTGATCTCGACCCGCCTGCACGAGCTGGGCGGCATCGAGGCGAACGTCGCCACCGGCTGGCACGCGATCGAGTTCCTGCTCTGGGGCCAGGACCTGAACGGCACCGGGCCCGGCGCCGGCAACCGGTCCTGGACCGACTATGCCAGGGGGTCGGCCTGCACCAACGGCCATTGCGACCGCCGTGCCCAGTACCTGGCGGTGGCGACCGGCCTCCTGGTCGATGACCTCGCCTGGATGGCGAAGCAGTGGGCGAAGGGCGGCAAGGCGCGCAGGGCGCTCGCCAGGGGCGGGCCGGACGGCGCGATCTCGACCATCCTCACCGGCATCGGCAGCCTCTCCTACGGCGAACTCGCCGGCGAGCGGATGAAGCTCGGCCTGATGCTGCACGACCCGGAGGAGGAGCATGACTGCTTCTCCGACAACACCCACAACTCCCACTACTACGACGTCGCCGGCATGCGGGCCGTGTGGTTCGGCGAGTACCGGCGGACCGGCGGCGCCGTCGTGAAGGGGCCGTCCCCGGCCGACCTCGTGCAGGCGACCGATCCCGGGCTCGCGGCCGAGATGACGGCGAAGCTCGACGCGACCGAGGCGGCGATGCGCGCGCTGAAGGAGCGCGCCGAAACCAGGGAGGCCTACGACCAGATGATCGGCCCCGACAATCCCGAGGGCAACGCCGTGGTCCAGGCCGCGATCGACCGGTTGACCGACCAGACCCGGACGCTGGAGCGCGTCGTCGCCGCCCTGAAGCTGAAGCCGATCAAGTTCGAGGGCTCCAAGAGCCTCGACGATCCGGCCAAGGTGTTCGAGAAGAAGTGACGATGGCCGGGCGCGGGATCGTCGCGGTCGCCGTCGCGCTGCTCGCCGCCATTCCGGCGGCGGGCGGGCCGGCGGATTTCTCCCGGCCGGAGCCGGGGGAAGAGGCTGCCGGCGGGGCGGCCACCGGGCGGCACCCGCTCAACAGCAGCGCCTTCTCGCACCCGTCCGGCAACCTCTCTTTCGAGCGCCAGCTCGACTTCAAGGTGGGCGACGGCATCTTCCGCAAGCTCTGGGTGTCGGCGCCGAGCTCGACCCGCTCGTCGGACGGGCTGGGGCCGCTGTGGAACGCGCGCTCCTGCCAGTCCTGCCACCTCAAGGACGGGCGCGGCCGGGTGCCGGCCCCGGGCGAGGCGGCGGTCTCGCTCTTCCTGCGCCTGTCGATCCCGCCGGAGACGGAGGCGCAGCGCCGCCGGCTGGCGGCGCTCGAGGCGTCGGTGATCCCGGAGCCGACCTATGGCGGCCAGCTCCAGACCTTCTCGGTCCAGGGCCATCTCGCCGAGGGGGCGATGGAGCTCTCCTACGTCGAGGAGCCGGTCCGGCTCGCCGACGGGACCACGGTCTCGCTGCGGCGGCCCGGCTACCGCGTCGCCAGCCTCCACTATGGCCCGATGCATCCGGCGACCATGCTCTCGCCGCGGCTGGCGCCGCCGATGATCGGCCTCGGCCTGCTGGAACTGATCCCGGAGGCGGAGATCCTGGCGGCGGCCGATCCGGAGGACCGCGACGGCGACGGCATCTCGGGCCGGGCCAACCGCGTCTGGTCGCGCGAGTTCCTGCGCCCGATGCTCGGCCGCTTCGGCTGGAAGGCCGGGCAGCCGACGGTCGCCCAGCAGGCGGCCGAGGCCTTCGCCGGCGACATGGGCCTGTCGACGCCGCTCGTCCGCGATCCCTGGGGCGACTGCACCCCGGCCCAGGCCGAGTGCCGGGCGGCGCCGCACGGCGCCCACGGCGAGGGCGCGGTCGAGGTCGTGCCCAGGATGTTCGACCTCGTCGCCTTCTATTCCCGCCATCTCGCGGTGCCCGCGCGCCGGGACGTCGCCGACCGCTCGGTGCTGGAGGGCAAGCGCCAGTTCCACGCCGCCGGCTGCGCCGCCTGCCACCGGCCGAGCCACGTGACGGGCAGCCACCCCGACCGTCCCGAGCTCTCCGGCCAGCGCATCTGGCCCTATACCGACCTCCTGCTGCACGACATGGGCGAGGGGCTGGCCGACGGGCGGCCCGAGGGGCTGGCGGACGGACGCGAATGGCGCACGCCGCCGCTGTGGGGGCTCGGTCTCACCGAGACCGTCAACGGCAACGCCTTCTATCTCCACGACGGCCGTGCCCGTACCGTCCTGGAGGCGATCCTGTGGCACGGCGGCGAGGCCGAGGCGGCCCGCGTCAGGGTTGCGGCCATGACCCGTCCCGAGCGCGAGGCCCTGCTCGCCTTCCTGCGATCCCTGTAGAGGAGGCGACCCGCCATGATGGTGCGCGGTCTGCTGCGGACGCTGTCCCTGGTCCTCGGGCTCACTGCCGCCGGGGCGTCCGCGGCCGAGCTCCCCGCCGCCGAACTCCCTGGGGCCGAGCTCCCCGAGGCCGAGCATCGCCGGCTCGTCGAGGCGATCGCCACCGGCTACGCGGCGCCGCGCTATGCGGCGCTGGAGGCCGCGACCGCCCGCCTCGACGCCGCCGCCGAGAGCTTCTGCGCCGCGCCGGCGCGCCCGCGGCTGGTCGAGATGCGGCGGCACCATGCCGAGGCCGCCGACGCCTGGCAGCGCATCCAGCATGTCCGCTTCGGCCCGATCGAGTATTTCTCGCGCTCCGCCCGCTTCGCCTTCTGGCCCGACCCGCGCAACAGCGTCGGCCGCGCCGTCGAGGAACTGCTGAAGGCCGATCCGGCCCAGCTCGCGCCGGACGTCTTCGGCCGCGGCAACGTCGCCGGCCAGGGCTTCCCTGCCCTGGAGCGCCTGGTCTTCGCCGACGGCGCCGAAGCGCAGCTGATGGCGGGCGACGACGGTGCCCGGCGGCGCTGCGCCGTGCTCCGGGCGATCACCCGCAACCTCGCCGGCATGGCGGCCGACGTCCACCGGGAGTGGGTCGGCGGCGACCGTCCGTTCGTCGAGGTCCTGCGCCATGCCGGCGCCTCGGACTCGCCCTACCAGCGGCCGAGCGAGGCGACGCTCGACGTCGTGAAGGCCCTCCACCTCGCGGTCGAGCTGGTGTCCGACCACAAGCTGTCGCGCCCGCTCGGCGCCTCGGTCCAGGCGGCCCGACCGCGGCTGGCGGAGGCGTGGCGGAGCGGCCGCTCGCTCGACAACGTCCGCCTCGACCTCGCGGCCGGGGCGGAACTCTACGAAGCCGGCTTCGCCGACACGGTCCGCCGGGCCGCCGGCGATGCGGCGCTCGACGACCTGATGCGTCGCGCCTTCGCCCAGAGCCGGGCGACGGCGGCCGCGATCGGCCCGTCGCTGGAGGCGGCCGTCGCGGACGCCCGCCGCCGCCCTTCCGTCGAGCGTCTGGTGAAGGAGACGGCGGCGCTCAAGGCCCTCGTCGCCCAGCGCCTGACCGCGGCGCTCGGCATCCCGCTCGGCTTCAATGCGCTGGACGGGGACTGATGGCAGTGACGGCGGCGGAGCGGCGATGAATCCCGATCGCAGGCAGGTGCTGGCCGGCGGCATCGCCGCCTTGTTCGCTCCCGTGCTGGGTGGGGGCCTGGCTGCGGCCGGCGCCGCCACCGGGCCGCGGCTGCTGGGGGCCCGGGTCGGCCAGCGCGGGGGGTTCTTCGCATCGGCCTTCGACGCGGCGGGCGAAGGGGCCTTCGACCTGCCGCTGCCGGCGCGCGGGCACGGCTTCGCCGAGCGGCCCGGACGGGCGGAGGCGGTCGCCTGCGCCCGCCGGCCGGGAACGTGGCTCGCGGTGATCGACACGGCGGCGGGGCGCATCCTCCGGCATGTCGGTAACGCCGAGGGGCGGCGCTTCAACGGCCACGGCGTCTTCTCGGCCGACGGCCGCCTCTTCTATGCGAGCGAGAGCGACCATGCGGCCGGTCGCGGCGTCGTCGGCGTCTACGCCGCCGACCGCGGCTATACCCCGGTTGCGGCGTGGGATTCGGGCGGGCTCGACCCGCACGACCTGCGCCTCCTGCCCGACGGCCGGACCCTGGTCGTCGCCAACGGCGGCATCGTCACCGATCCCGCCGCGCCGCGCATGAAGCTGAACACCGGCGCCATGGATTCCAACCTGAGCTACCTCGACGCCGCGACGGGCCGGGTGCTGGCGCAGGCGCGCCCGCCGGCCGCGCTGGCGTCGCTCGGCCTGCGCCACCTCGCCATCGCCGCCGACGGCGCCATCTGCTTCGCTGCCCAGTACGAGGGGCCGGCGGTCGACCTGGTGCCGCTGGTCGGCAGCCATCGTCCGGGCGCTGCCGAGCTGCGCTTCTTCTCGGCCCCGGCGGCGGCGCTGCGGGCGATGCGGCACTATTGCGGCAGCGCCGCCGTCGACCGGTCGGGGCGGATCCTCGGCGTCTCCTCGCCGCGCGGCAACCGCGCCACCTTCTGGGACACGGCCGACGGCCGCATCCTCGCCTCGGCGGAGGTCGCCGACGGCTGCGGCATCGCCCCGCTGGCCCCGGGCCGCTTCGCCGTCGCCAGCGGCCTCGGCGGGGTCGGCGCCTTCGACCCGGCGACCGGGACCGGGTCGGCGCTGGCCGGCGCGCTTGCGGCGGCCGGTCGCTGGGACAACCACCTGCTGGCGCTCAGCGGCTGATCGCTGCGCCGATGGTCCCTTCCGATGCCGCCACGATCTCGTCCGCCGCGCGGACGGCGACCGCGTCGCCGGCTTCCTCGCCGAGATCCCGCATGACCTCTGCCAGCCGCCGCAGCGGGCCGCGTGGGGGGATCGGCCGCCGCATCAGGTCGTGGTGTTCGTCCGGGTCGATCCGGAGGTCGTAGAGCGCCGGCCGGCCGCCGAGCCGCCAGATCAGCTTGGCGTCGGAGGTCCGCACGGCGCGTTCCACGCGGGCGATGCTGTCGGCGTCGCGGTCGGCCCGGCTCCGGTTCTGGAACAGCATCGCGTCGCGCCATGGCGGCGCGCTGCCCCGGGCGAGCGGCAGGAGATTCGCGCTCGGTCCCGGGCCGGCGGGCGCGGGCAGGCCGGCGAGCGCTCGCAGGGTCGGCACGACGTCCATGAGGCCGACCAGGCGTTCGCACCGCATGGCGCCGGCGCGTCGGCCGCCCGGCGGAACCACGATCAGGGGGATGCGGATCGACTCGTCGCGCAGGCTCCGCTTCATCACCGAATCCTCGCCCTTGCGCAGGCGCTGGCCATGGTCGGAGCAGAACAGGATCGCCGTGTCGGCGGCGAAGCCGAGCCGGTCGATCGCGTCGACGAGCCGGCCGACGCAGTCGTCGATGGCGCGGACGGCGCCGTAGTAGCCGGGCCGGGGTGCGGCGGCATGGGCCGCGCGGTAGGGCTCCGGCGGATCGAACGGCGGATGCGGCGGATAGTAGGAGACGACGAGGAAGAGCGGATGCGACCGGTCGTGGCCGGAGAGAATGGCGATCGCCTGGTCGGTCTCCACGACCGGGCGATAGAGGCGGGCGCCGCCGGCCTGCTCGATCCAGTGCGGCCGGCCCGAATTGTAGCCGAGCCACCGGTCGAGCGCCGGCGGCCCGCGCTTTCCCAGATGCCACTTGCCGATGTAGGCGGAGCGGTAGCCGGCCGCGCGGAGATCGGGGAAGACGGTGGGACCGTCGCTGTCCGCCAGCCCGTCCGGGGTGCCGTAGACATTGTCCTCGACGCGGTGGCGGTGGGGATAGAGGCCGGTCCACAGCGACGCGCGCGCCGGCGAGCAGATCGGCATCGGCGTGAAGGCCTGCGGGAAGACGACGCCCCGGGCGGCCAGCCGGTCCAGGTTGGGCGTCTCGACATAGGTCGACCCGAGGCAGCCCAGCGTGTCCGCGCGCTGCTGGTCGGTCATCACGAGGACGATGTTGGGGCGGTCGGCCATTCCCGGGAATGCTGGCGAATCGGCCGCCACTATAGCCCCCGGACGGAAGGGGCGGACGGCCGCTGCCGTCCGCCCCCGCGGTCATCGCTCCGGGCTCAGGCCACCCACTCGGAGACGGGGGCCTTGGCGTCCTGGAGCGGCTGGGCGTGGATGTCGACCAGGGTCGGGCCGTCGGCCTCGAGCGCCTTGCGCAGGGTGCCTTCCAGGTCGGCCGGGTCCTTGACCGTCCAGGCCTTGACGCCGAACGCCTCGGCCACCTTGGCGTGGTCGGTGCGCGAGAAGTCGACCGAGAAGTAGCGCTGGTCGAAACCCGTCTTCTGCCCGGCCTTGATCCAGCCATAGACGCTGTTCGAGAAGACGATCATCGTCAGCGGCACCTTCTGGCGCACGATCGTCTCCATCTCGCCGACCGTGAACCCGAACGAGCCGTCGCCCATGATCGACAGCACCTTCGACTGCGGCCGGCCGTACCAGGCGCCGACCGCGGCCGACATGGAATAGCCGAGCGCGCCGTGGGCGCGGTTCGAGATGAAGTGCCGGCCGGCCTGCTTGAACTCGTAGTAGCCGGAGAAGTAGGGGCAGGGCGTGCCCGGGTCGCAGACCAGGACGGCGTCGTTCGGCAGCAGCTTCTGCAGCGTGGCGACCACCCGCTCGGGCCGGATCGGCGTCTCGTTCGAGGCGGCGAGGGCGGCGAAGGCGCCGAACTTCTCGCGCTTGGCCTTGGCGACGGCGGCGGCGTCGAGCAGGCGGCCCATCGCCGGGCGCGGCGCCGTCCTGACCTGGGCCAGGATCGCCTCCAGCGCCAGGCGCGCGTCCGACAGCATCGCGACCTGGGTCTGGTAGGTGGCGCCGAAGACGCCGGGATCGGCGTCGATATGGACGACCGGCACCTTGCCCGGCGCCGGGTGCCGCCAGCGCTCGGTGGTGACCGAGCCGGCACGGCAGCCGACGAAGACGACGAGGTCGGCCATGTCGACGAGCGCCCGCGTCATCGGCGTGCCGCCGTTCGAGCCGACGACGCCGACGGCCAGCGGGTGGTCCTCGGGGATCGAGCCCTGGCCGGAGATGGTGGTCGCGACCGGCGCGCCCAGCCACTCGGCGAGCCCGGTCAGCGCCGCCTCGCCGCCGGCGATGACGACGCCGCCGCCACAGACGAAGATCGGGTTCTTCGCCGCGAGCAGGGCGTCGGCGGCGCGCGCCACCATCTCCGGATCGGGCCCGAAGCGGCGGGAGGGGAAGCTGCCGAGGATGGAATCGGCCCAGACGTCGGCCTCGTCGACGGCGTCCTTCTGGACGTCGAAGGGCAGGCCGATATGGGCGGCACCCGGCTTGGCGCTGGTCATGTGGGTGAAGGCCGCGCGCACGACCTTCGGGATGTCGACGGCGCGGTCGAGGACGCGGTTCCACTTGGCGAGCGGCCGGAACATCGCCTCCTGGTCGAGTTCGGTCAGCGTGTAGCGGCCGCGGCCGCCGACCGAGATGTCGGTCGTCACCGCCAGGATCGGGATCGAGGACTCGTTCGCCTCGACGACGCCGGGGAGGATGTAGGTGGCGCCGCCGCCGGACGGACCCTCGCAGATGCCGACCTTGCCGGAGACGCGGGCATAGCCGTCCGCCATGTAGCCGGCCGACCGCTCGTCGCGCGTCAGGATGTGGGTCATGCCGTGGTCGAGGCGGAAGAGCGCATCGTAGAGCGGCAGGCTGGTATCGCCGCACAGGCCGAAGATGTGCTTGACGCCATGACCCTGCAGCAGCCGGACGAAGGCCTCGGCGCCGGAAAGCTGGTTGCTCATGTTGCTCCCTTCTCGCGAACGGCTTGCTCGTTATACGTCTCTGTATACAATGCGGACGGCAATGGAAAGAGAACCTCTCGGCCGACCCCGGCGTCGGGCCCGCCCGCAGGCGAACCTGTCGGAGCGCGCCTACGAGCAGCTCCGGACGATGGCCATCACCTACCAGTTCCGCCCGCTGGAGCGCCTGGCGGAGGCCGACCTGTGCCGTCGCCTCAAGGTCAGCCGCACCCCGATCCGCGAGGCGCTGAACCGCCTGGTCACCGAAGGCTTCCTCGTCTTCACGCCGAACCGCGGCTTCCAGTGCCGGCCGCTCGACGCCAAGGAGATCTTCGACCTCTACGAGGTCCGGCGGTCGCTCGAGGTGGCGGCGGCGCGGCTCGCGGCCGAGCGCGCGACCGACGCCGAGCTGGCGGAGCTCGACACCTTCCTCCAGGGCAGCCGCGCCGCCCCGGCCGATGCCTCGGTGGTCGAGCTGGTCGGCTTCGACGAGGCCTTCCACGAGCGCATCGCCGGCTTCTCGCGCAATGCCGAGCTCCTGCACATCCTGCGCAACATCAATGCCCGCATCCGCTTCTGCCGCTGGATCGACATGGAGAACGGCCGCCGCGCCGCGACCCAGACCGAGCACGCCGAGGTGCTGGCGGCGCTGGTGGCGCGCGACGGCGACCGCTGCGCCGAGATCATGACCGGCCACATCACCCGCCGGCTCGACCAGATCGTCGACGTCATCCGCGAGGGCTATGCCCGCATCTACATGGGCGCCTATGCCGGCGCCGAGACCGGCCGCACCCGCGCCGGCTGAACCGTTCCGTCTTTCCTCACTCGACCCCACACGCTTGACATCGGAGTGCACGACATGGCGACGCGCGGTTCCGGTCCGCTGACCGAGGCTTGGGCCAAACTGGTGGCGGGTTTCACCGCCGATTCCGTGCCCGCCGACGTGCGGGCGCGGGCGATCCAGATGATCCTCGACGGCAGCGGCGCGCTGCTCGCGGCGTCCGATCCGAAGATCTCGACCGGGCGGCGCATCGCCGGCTTCGTCGAGGGGCTGGGCGGCGCGCCGCAGGCCAGCATCGTCGGCCACGGCTTCCGCACCAGCGTCGTCAACGCCGCGCTGGCCAACGGCACCATGGGCTATGCCTGCGACGTCGAGCCGCATCATCCCGAGGGGGTGCTGCACCCGATCGCGGTCATGGTGCCGGCGGCCCTGGCGCTCTGCGAGCATCTCGGCAAGCCCGGCAAGGATCTCGTCGCCGCCGTCATCCTCGGCTGTGAGATGGAGTACCGGCTGTCGATGGCGCTGGGTCCGGTCGAGCAGTACAACCTCGGCTTCCACCCGTCGGCGGTCTGCGGCTGCTTCGGCGCCACCGCGGCGGCGGCCTTCCTCCTCGGGCTCGACGCCGACCAGACGACCAAGGCGTTCGGCCTCGCGGGCTGCCAGGCCTCCGGCCTGATGGCCTGGGAATCGGACGAGACCGAGAATTCCCGGCCGTTCCAGATGGGCATGGCGGCGCGCAACGGCGTCACCGCGGCGATGCTGGCCTCGCAGGGCTTCGGCGGCCCGATCGGCATCTTCGACCATGGCCACACGGTCTTCGGCGCCTTCAGCCGCAAGCCGGCGCAGCACCACCTGACGGACGAGCTCGGCACCCGCTGGGACGGGATCATGGAGCTGGCGATCAAGCCCTACTCCAGCGTCTCCTTCCTGCATCCCGGCCTCGACGCGCTGCTCGGCATCGCCAGGGCCAACCGGCTCGCCATCGAGGACGTCGATTCGATCGTCCTGCGCTTCCCGTCCTCGGGCACCCACTGCATCGACGACAACCCGCTGAAGAGCCACTGCGCCCAGTACATCCTGCCGGTCGCGCTGTCGAAGGAGGGGCTCAGGGTCGCCGACCTCTTCACCGACCGCCGCCTCTCCGACCCCGAGGTGGCGCGCCTCTCGGCGCGCGTCACCGTGGTCAAGGACGACGAGCTCGATAAGGGCTTCCCCAACCTCTACGAGACCGTGGTCGAGGTGAAGACCACGGGCGGCAGGACCTTCGCGGAGAAGAACGGCATCGCCCGCGGCTATCCCGAGGCGCCGATGAGCGACGCCGAGGTGCGCGCCAAGTTCGACCGGCTGACCGCGGCCGTCGCCGGCCCCAAGCGCAGCGCCGATCTCGCGGCCGCCATCGAGGGGCTGTGGAGCGCGCCCGGCGTCGGCACCTACGCCGCGCTCATGGGCGCCCGGCCGGACCACGCCTGATGGCCCGGCTCCGGGTCGGGCTGGCCGGGTTCGGCAGCGTCGGGCAGTTCCTCGCCCGGCGCCTCGACGAGGGCGCCCTGCCGCAGGTCGAGCTGACGGCGATCGCCGCCCGCGACCTCGCCAAGGCGGCGGCCAACGCCGCCGGCCTCTCCATCCGGCCGCGCATCGTGCCGCTGGCGGAACTGCCGGCGCTGGCCGATGTCGTCGTCGAGTGCGCCACCGCCGACTCCTTCCCGGAGGTCGCGCGCACGGTGCTGGAGGCGGGCCGGACGCTGGTCGCGCTCAGCGCCGGCGGCGTCCCCGCCTTCCCGGACATGGTCGCCTTCGCCGAGCGCCACGGCGGCCGGGTGCGCATCGCCAGCGGTGCCCTGCCGGGGCTCGATTCGATCCGCTGCGCGGCCGAGGGGACGATCCGGCAGGTCCGGCTCTTCTCACGCATCAAGCCCGGGTCGTTCATCGGCGAGGAGTACCTGGAGAGCCGCGGCTTCGACTTCCGCCAGCCGCTGGCCGCGGCCGTGAAGGTGTTCGAGGGCTCGGCCGGGGAGGCGGCGGCCGCCTTCCCGCGCCATTTCAACGTCGCCATCTCGCTCAGTCTCGCCGGCGTCGGCTTCGACCGCACGCGGGTCGAGATCTGGGCCGACCCGGACATCCCCGGCGCCATCCACAACGTCGAGGTCGAGGCGGACGAGGTCGTGCTGTCGCTGACCAGCCGCAACCGGCCCTCGGCGACCAACCCGAAGACCAGCCGGATCATCGCCCCCAGCGTGCTGGCGGCGCTGCGCTCGATGGTGGCGCCGCTGCACGTCGGGAGCTGA
>NZ_JAYSFE010000048.1:5226-12217 GCF_041913585.1 Allostella sp. | reverse complement strand
GCGAAGCGGAAGGGCAGGCGGGTGAGGTCGACGCCCGCCGGCCCGGGCGTGTCGACCTCGACGAAGGCGCGGCAGACCGGGCCGTAGGCGGCGCGGAAATGGTTCTTCGCCTTGATGCAGAAGAGCCGGACGCGGGCGAGGTCGATCCCGTGCAGGTCCATGTAGGCGAGGTCGTTCACCGGCTCGCGCTTCTCGGTGACGATGATGTCGACCTGCCCGACGCGGAGCACGGCGGTGCGGCCGAGGCGGGTCTCGACCCCGCGCAGCATCGGCCCGCGGTTGACGAAGATGCCGTCGGTCAGGCGCACGACTTCGGCGTCGATCGCCACCGGCGGGCCGAAATCGGCGGTGATGCGGCCGCCGAGCGTGCCGCGGACGCGGCCGCCGACCCCGGCCTCGCGGGCACGGGCGACCATCCCGGGATCGAAGAAGAAGGCGAAGACGGCGGGATCGTCCGGGGCGAGGTCGACGAGCGCCCGCAGCAGGCCCGGCGTGTCGGCGATGCCGCCCGAGTAGATGTTGTCGGACGCCTCGACGACGGCGACCGGGCCGGTGCCCAGCGCCAGCGCCGCGCGCAGCCCTTCGTCGGGGCCGGGCCGGACGACGTCGAACTCCGGCGCCTTCCGCCGGATCGCCTCGGCCATCTCCTCGGCCGCCCAGCGGGCGGTGGCGGCGTCGCCGTCGGCATAGACCATGACCGAGGCGCCGGTGTTGGGCGTGTCCGCCCACGGGAAGCCGCCGAACGGCGTGATGTCGAGGATCGGACCCCGGGTCAGGTCGCGCGCGATCGCCTCCAGATCCTTCATCGGACCCTCGGCGGTGCGCATGTTGTGGCTGTGGATGATGCGGCCGGCGCGGAGCAGCACGCCCGTCGGCCGGAGCCGCCCCTCGACGGTGGCGACGAGCAGCGCCAGCACCTTCTCGGCCACCTCGTACATGTCGACGTGCGGCAGCGTCTTGTAGCCGGCGGCGACGTCGGCGATCTCCGCGATCTCCGGCGCCATGTTGGCATGCATGTCGAAGCTGGCACCGATCGGGACCCGTCCCACCGTCGCCCGCGCCATCCGCAGGACGTCGAGGTCGGGCGTGCGGCGGCGCTCGGTCGCCAGCGCCCCGTGCAGCGACAGGTAGACCGCATCCCAGCGGCCGGCGGCGAGCCCCTCGCGGACCTCCTCCAGGAAGGCGTCGAACAGCGCGTCGTCCATCGGGCCGCCGGGCTGGGCCGCCGCACAGCGCAGGACCTCGACCCGCCAGTCGGGATTGGCGTCGGCGAAGGCGGCGACGGCGCCGAGTTCGGTCGGCGTGCCGCGGAAGCGGTCGAGCACGGCGGGCCCCTTCGCCCACTCGCTGTTCTCGAAGTCGGCCAGCACGCTCGGCACCGGCGAGAAGGAGTTGACCTCGAGCCAGATGCGGGCGACGGCGAGGCTGCGCGGCATGGCGATCTCCGGGACGGTCGTCGAGTCCGATCGCTCGACCAACGCATATTGCATTCTGCGCGGTATACAATCTACGCTGCCGTGCGACGGCGGCCGCGAGCGCGGCCGGCAACCATCCCCGAGGAGGTTCCCATGGCGCGCCTACGTCCGCTGCTGGCCGCGACGGCCGCGGTCCTGCTGGCCGCGGGGCTGGCCGGCCCTGCCGCCGCCCAGACCCCGACGCCGCCGCGCGGCGGCACCATGAACATCATCATCTCGCCCGAGCCGCCGACCCTGATGCTCGGCATCAACCAGACGACGCCGGCGGCGATCGTCGGCGGCAAGATCTACGAGAGCCTGCTGCGCTACGACTTCGACCTGAAGCCGATGCCCGGGCTCGCCAAGTCGTGGACGGTCTCGCCCGACGGCAAGACCTACACCTTCAAGCTGCAGGAGGGCGTGAAGTGGCACGACGGCACGCCCTTCACCGCCGATGACGTCGTCTTCAGCGCCAAGACCTACCTGACGGCGGTGCATCCGCGCTCGCGGCCGATCTTCCAGCGCGCCGAGGAGATCTCGGCTCCCGATCCGCTGACCGTGGTCTTCAAGCTGAAGGGGCCGTTCGCGCCCTTCATCATGGCCTGGGAGCCGAGCACCGCGCCGATCGTGCCGAAGCACATCTACGAGGGCACCGACTTCCGCACCAACCCCGCCAACGCCAAGCCGGTCGGCACCGGCCCCTTCAAGCTGAAGGAATGGGTGCGCGGCTCGCACATCCATTTCGTGCGCAACGACGACTACTGGCAAAAGGGCAAGCCCTACCTCGACGAGATCTATTACCGCGTGCTGCCCGACGCCAGCGCCCGCGTCGTCGCCATGGAGACCGGCCAGACCCACCTCTCGGCCTTCGCCGACATCGAGACCTTCGAGGTGCCGCGGCTGAAGGCGCTGCCGCACCTGGAGATGACCACCAAGGGCTACGAGTACCTGGCCCAGATGGTCTGGCTCGACTTCAACCTGCGCAGGCCGCCCTTCGACGACCGCCGGTTCCGCCAGGCCATGTACCATGCGATCGACCGCAACTTCCTGCGCGAGCGCATCTGGTTCGGCCTCGGCAAGCTGGCGACCGGCCCGATCCATTCCAGCATCCCGCACTACGACGCCAACGTGCCGAAATATCCCTTCGACCCGAAGAAGGCCGAGGCGCTGCTCGACGAGATGGGGCTGAAGCGCGGCGCCGACGGCGTGCGCGCCCGGGTGACGATGGAGCAGCTTCCCTACGGCGACGTCTATGTCCGGGCCGGCGAATACATCCGCCAGGCGCTGGGCCGGGTCGGCATCCAGGTTTCGCTGCGCAGCGCCGACGTCGCGACCTGGGGCGACCGCGTGCGCAACTGGGACTACGACATGACGCTGCAGGTGCTGAGCCAGCTCGGCCACCCCGCCCTCGGCGTCTCCCGCCTCTACATCTCCAGCAACATCCGCAAGGGCGTGCTCTTCAGCAACGTCAACGGCTACACCAACCCGCGCATCGACGAGCTCTTCGACAAGGCCGCGGTCGCCGTCGACGCCAAGGACGCGCAGGCGATGTACAGCGAGATCCAGCGCATCCTGGTCGAGGACGTGCCGGTCGCCTGGCTGCTCGAGCTCGACTTCCCGACCTTCATCGACAAGCGGTTCCGCAACGTCGTGACCTCGGCGATCGGCGTCCGCGACGGCTTCGCCGACGTCTACATGCAGCGCTGACAGGACCGGCGGGCGGCGACGCCCGCCACTCCCGTCCAGGGAAGAGGGGGCCGTGGAGCGGCTGGAATACATCGCCCAGCGGGTGGTGAAGGGCGTCGTGGTGCTGCTCGGCATCGTCGTCCTGAACTTCCTGCTGATCCGGCTGGCGCCCGGCGACCCGGCGGCCGTCATGGCCGGCGAGGCCGGTGCCTCGGACGAGCTCTTCCTGCAGCAGTTGCGGCAGCAGTTCGGTCTCGACCGGCCGCTGTGGGAGCAGCTCTGGGCCTACCTCGCGAACATCCTCTCCTTCGATTTCGGCTTCTCCTACCGCCAGCAGCGGCCGGTCGTCGACCTGCTCGCCGAGCGCCTGCCGCCGACCCTGCTGCTGACCGGGACCGCCTTCGTGCTCTCGCTCGCGGCCGGCGTCACGCTGGGGGTGATGGCGGCACGCCGCGCCGGGCGCTGGTCCGATTCCGCGATCACCGTCGTCGCGCTCTTCTTCTACGCGACGCCGCTCTTCTGGGTCGGGCTGATGGGCGTCTTCCTCTTCTCGGTCACGCTCGGCTGGCTTCCGGCCTTCGGCATGGGCTCGGTCGGCGTGACCCTGACCGGCCTCGACCGCTGGGCCGACCTCGCCCGCCATCTCGTCCTGCCGGCGCTGACGCTGACCCTCTTCCACATGGCCGTCTATGCCCGCATGACCCGCGCCTCGATGCTCGAGGTCCGCGATCAGGACTTCGTGCGCACCGCCCGCGCCAAGGGCGTCGGGGAGGGGCGCATCCTGCGCCGCCACGTCCTGCGCAACGCCATCCTGCCGGTGGTCACCATCGCCGGCATGAAGGCCGGCTACCTGCTCGGCGGCTCGATCGTGGTCGAGACCGTCTTCGCCTGGCCCGGCATCGGCCGGCTCGCCTACGAGGCGGTGCTGCAGCGCGACTACAACGTGCTGCTCGGCGTCTTCCTGGTGACGTCGGCCGTCGTCATCGCCGTCAACCTCGTGACCGACGTGGTCTATTCGCTGGTCGACCCGCGCATCGAG
This sequence comes from Allostella sp., assembly GCF_041913585.1. Taxonomy (NCBI): domain Bacteria; kingdom Pseudomonadati; phylum Pseudomonadota; class Alphaproteobacteria; order Rhodospirillales; family Allostellaceae; genus Allostella; species Allostella sp. Next base: position 8,038 of record NZ_JAYSFE010000048.1, on the reverse strand, counting down.
CTCGGGGCCTGAGCGATGACCGGTTTCGCGGAGTTCTGGCGGCGCTACCGCCGCAACAAGGGGGCGGTGGCCGGGCTCGTCGTCCTCGTGGTCATCCTGGTGGTGGCGGCGCTCGGGCCGCTCGTCTATCCCGCCAGCCCCTGGGACATGGCGGGGGCGCCGTTCCAGCCGCCCTTCTCGGCCGATCACCCGCTCGGCACCGACACGCTGGGCCGCGACGTCGCCACCGGCATCGTCCACGGCGCGCGGGTGTCGCTGCTCATCGGCTTCGTCGCGACCCTGGCGGCGCTCGGCGTCGGCGTCGTGGTCGGCGCCGTCGCCGGCTATTTCGGCGGGCGCGTCGACGACGTCGCGATGCGCCTGACCGAGTTCTTCCAGACGATCCCGAGCTTCGTCTTCGCCGTCGTGCTGGTCGCCATCTTCACCCCCGGCATCGGCTCGATCGTGACCGCGATCGCGATGGTGAGCTGGCCCGCCGTCGCCCGGCTGGTGCGCGGCGAGTTCCTGACGCTGCGCACGCGCGAGTTCGTCCAGGCCTCGGTCGTGCTCGGCCGCACGGCGCGGCACATCATCTTCGTCGAGATCCTGCCCAACGCCATCTCGCCCATCATCGTCTCGGGCTCGCTGATGGTGGCGACGGCGATCCTCGTCGAATCCTCGCTCAGCTTCCTCGGCCTCGGCGATCCCAACATGATGAGCTGGGGCTACATGATCGGCGCCGCCCGGTCGGTGGTGCGGCTCGCCTGGTGGTGCAGTTTCTTCCCCGGCCTCGCCATCCTGCTCACGGTGCTCGCCCTCAACCTCGTCGGCGAGGGGCTGAGCGACGCCCTCAACCCCCGCCTGTCGCGGGAGGGGCGATGACCACCGAGCCCCTGCTCCGCGTCCGCGACCTCCGGGTGGCGCTGCCGGCGGGCGGCGACCGCGCGAATGCGGTCGACGGCGTCTCCTTCGACCTCGCGGCGGGCGAAATCCTCTGCATCGTCGGCGAGTCCGGATCGGGCAAGTCGCTGACGGCGTCGGCCATCATGGGATTGCTGCCGCGCTCGGTCCGGGTCGCGGGCGGGTCGATCGCGCTCGCCGGCACCGACCTCCTGCGTCTCTCCGAGGACGAGATGCGGTCGCGTCGCGGCCGCCTCGTCGGCATGATCTTCCAGGAGCCGATGACGGCCCTGAACCCGCTGATGCGGGTCGGCGACCAGATCGACGAGGTGCTGGCCGTCCATACCGACCTGCCCGAGGCCGAGCGCCGCGCCCGGGTCGTCGAACTGATGGCGAGCGTCAACCTGCCCGATCCCGGGCAGTTGCGGCAGGCCTTCCCGTTCCGGCTGTCGGGCGGCCAGCGCCAGCGGGTGATGATCGCCATGGCGCTGGCGCTGGGGCCGTCGCTGCTCATCGCCGACGAGCCGACGACGGCGCTCGACGTGACCACCCAGAAGCAGATCCTGGCCCTGGTCAAAGAGGTCCAGGCCGAGCGCGGCATGGGCGTCCTCTTCATCACCCACGATTTCGGCGTGGTGGCCGAGATCGCCGACCGGGTGGCGGTGATGCAGCACGGCCGCATCGTCGAGATCGGGCCGGTAGCGCAGGTCCTGAACCGCCCCGAGCACCCCTACACCCGCGCCCTCATCGCCGCCGTGCCGCGGCTGGAACCGCGTCCCGCCCGGCCCGTCGCCGGCGTCCCGGCGCTGGTCGCGCGGGCGCTGACCAAGACCTACCGCACCGCGGGCGGACTCTTCGTCCGCCGCCGCGTCGTCGACGCCGTGAAGTCGGTCGACCTCGAGATCCGCCAGGGCGAGACCCTGGGCGTGGTCGGCGAATCCGGCTCCGGCAAGTCGACGCTCGGGCGCCTGCTGGTGCGGCTGCTGCCGGCCGACGGCGGCAGCGTCGAGTTCCGCGGCACCGATCTGCTGACGGCGCCGCCCGGGCGCCTCCGGGCGCTCCGGCGCGACGTGCAGATGGTCTTCCAGGACCCCTATGCCTCGCTCAACCCGCGGCGGCGCGTCGGCGCCATCGTCGCCGACGGGCTCCTCGCCCAGGGCCGGCCGCGGGCCGAGGCGCTGGCGCGCGCCCGCGAACTGCTCGGCCTCGTCGGACTCGACCCGGCCGGCGTCGAGCGCTACCCGCACGAATTCTCCGGCGGCCAGCGCCAGCGCATCGGCATCGCCCGGGCGCTGGCGCTGGAGCCGAAGCTCCTGATCGCCGACGAGCCGGTCTCGGCGCTCGACGTCTCCGTCCAGGCCCAGGTGCTGGAACTGCTGAACGAGGTGCGGCGGCGCTTCGACCTGGCGATGCTCTTCATCACCCACGACCTCCGGGTGGCGGCGCAGGTCTCGGACCGGATCGCCGTCATGCGCCGCGGCGAGATCGTCGAGACCGGCCCGACCGAGACCATCTTCCGCGCCCCGCAGCATCCCTACACGCAGGAACTGCTCGACGCGGTGCCGGGGCGAGACTGGTCCGCGCCGGCCTGAGCATTCCCGCCGGTATACAATCGCGTCGCCGGCCGCGCGATCAGGAACGACCTCCGCAAGCCCCGGTTTTTCGGGACGCAGGCAGCTTTGGCCTTTTCGATCGATCGGAATCGTATACGATCGTGTCGCGAAAGGCGGGTGCATGGCGCGGTCGACCCATCCCGATGTCCTGGCGGCAATGCTGTTCGCGTCGGTTGGCGGCGTCGGCATCGTCGCGGCGCACGGGCTGGATCGCGGCAGCCTGATGCGCATGGGTCCGGGCTACCTGCCGACCGCGGTCGGCATCCTGCTGCTGCTGCTGTCCGCCGCGCTGGCGCTGCGGGCGGTCGCCGCCGGCGCCG
>NZ_JAYSFE010000048.1:0-5126 GCF_041913585.1 Allostella sp. | reverse complement strand
GTCGCCTGGCGGCTCGGCCCGATCGCCGCGATCCTTGCCGGCCTCGGGGCCTTCTCCGTCCTCATCGACCCCGTCGGCCTGGTCGGCGCGACGGTGGCGCTGGTCGCCGCCGCCCGCTTCGCCGAGCGGCCGCTGCGCCCGGTCGAGACGGCGGCGCTGGCGGTCGGCGCGGCCGCCTTCAGCGCCCTCGTCTTCGTCGAACTGCTGCAGCTTCCGATCGCGCTGTGGCCGGCCTAGAGGACATCGCGAGCCATCTCGGCCTCGGCTTCGGCGTCGCGCTGACGCCGGCCAACCTCCTCTACTGCCTGCTCGGCGCGCTGCTCGGGACGCTGATCGGGGTGTTGCCGGGCCTGGGGCCGGCGACCACCATCGCCATGCTGCTGCCGGTCACCTTCCACCTGTCGCCGGTGGGCGGCCTCATCATGCTGGCCGGGATCTACTACGGCGCCCAGTATGGCGGTTCGATCACCTCGATCCTGGTCAACATCCCGGGCGAATCGTCCTCGGTCGTGACCTGCCTCGACGGCCATGCCATGACCCGTCAGGGTCGGTCCGGGTCGGCGCTGGCGACGGCGGCGCTCGGCTCCTTCGTCGCCGGCTGCGCCGCGACCCTGCTGGTCGCCCTCTTCGCGCCGCCGCTGACCGACCTCGTCCAGCTCTTCGGCGCGGCCGAGTATTTCGCGCTGATGGCGCTGGGGCTGGTCGCGGCCGTCGTGCTCGCCCAGGGCTCGGTCCTGAAGGCGCTGCTGATGATCCTGCTCGGCCTGATGCTGGGCTTCGTCGGCACCGACGTGAACAGCGGCGCCCACCGCCTGACCTTCGGGCTGGAACCGCTCGCCGACGGCATCGGCTTCATTCCGCTCGCCATGGGCGTCTTCGGCATCGCCGAGATCGCGACGCACCTCGAGCGCGCGTCGGGCGGCGGCGGGCTCGCGGCGGCCATCACCCGCCTCTGGCCGACCCGCGACGACCTCCGCCGCGCCTGGCCGGCGGTGCTGCGCGGCACCGGCGTCGGGGCGCTGCTCGGCGTCCTGCCGGGCGGCGGGGCCATCCTCGGCTCCTTCGCCGCCTACACGCTGGAGAAGCGGCTGGCGAAGGAGCCGGCGCGCTTCGGCAACGGCGCCATCGAGGGCGTGGCGGCCCCGGAATCGGCCAACAACGCCGCCGCGCAGACCTCGTTCATCCCGCTGCTGACCCTCGGCATCCCGTCCAACGGCGTGATGGCGCTGATGGTCGGCGCGATGATGATCCACGGGATCACGCCGGGACCGACCGTCATCGACCAGCAGCCCGAACTCTTCTGGGGCATCATCGCCAGCATGTGGGTGGCGAACCTGATGCTGGTCGTCATCAACCTGCCGCTCGTCGGCATCTGGGCGCGGCTGACGCGGGTGCCCTACCGCTTCCTCTTCCCGGCGGTGCTGCTGTTCTGCGCCATCGGCGCCTACAGCTACGCCCACAGCGTCTTCGACATCCTGCTGACCATGGTCTTCGGCCTGATGGGCTACGTGCTGCTGAAGCTGCGCTGCGAGCCGGCGCCGCTGCTCCTCGCCTTCGTGCTGGGCCCGATGATGGAGGAGCACCTGCGCCGCGCGCTGCTGATCGGCCGCGGCGATCCCACCGTCTTCGTCACCCGCCCGCTCAGCGCCGCCATCCTGGCGCTGGCCGCGGCGCTGCTCGTCGTCACCGTCCTGCCCGCGATCCGCGGGCTGCGACAGACCGCGTTCCGCGAGGAATAGAAGAGGAGGGCCGATCATGCCGTCGCCGTCGCAATTCGTCCGGGCCGTCGCCATCGCCGTCTGCGCCGTGCTCGCGCTGGCCGCGCCGCCGGCCGTCGCCCAGGCCTGGCCCACCAAGCCGATCACGCTCGTCGTGCCCTTCCCGGCCGGCGGCACGACCGACGTGCTCGCCCGCATCTTCGCCGAGCGCATGAGTGCCGACCTCGGCCAGCGCGTCGTCGTCGAGAACCGCGGCACCGCCGGCGGCACGACGGCGGCCGCCCACGTCGCGCGCTCGGCGCCCGACGGCTACACGCTCTTCATCAGCAACGTGTCGACCCACGCGCTGGCGCCCAACCTCTACAAGAACCTGACCTACGACACGCTGACCGCCTTCGCCCCGGTCACCCTGATGACGACCTCGGCCGGGGTGCTGATCGCCCATCCGAGCTTCAAGGCGGCGGACGCCAGGGAGCTGGTGGCGCTGGTCAAGGCGAACCCCGGCAAGTTCAACTACGCCTCGCCCGGCAACGGCACCGGCGGCCATCTCGGCATGGAGCGCTTCCGCGCCATGGCCGGGCTCGACATGGTGCATATCCCGTTCAACGGCTCCGGCCCGTCCCGCAACGCCGTGCTCGCGGGCGAGCCGCCGGTGATGTTCGAGAACATCCAGACGACGATCTCGCTGCACAAGACGGGCAAGCTGCGGGTGCTGGCGGTGGCCGCCGACCGGCGCTCGCCGGCGCTGCCGGACGTGCCGACCATGGCCGAGCAGGGCTTCCCGCTCAACGTCTCGTCCTGGACCGCCTTCTTCGTCCCGGCCGGCACGCCGCAGCCGGTCATCGACCGCATCCACAAGAGCGCCGTCGCGGCACTCCGCCACGAGGACACCCAGCGCCGCCTCGCCGACCTCAGCACCGAGAGCGTCGGCTCGACGCCGGCGGAGCTCGCGGCCTTCGTCAAGTCCGAGTACGACGGCTGGGGCGGGATCATCCGCAGCCTTGGCCTGAAGATCGACAACTGAGCCGCCGGGGAAGGGGAACATCGCCATGAACGCCGTCGACGCCCCCGTGCTCGCGCGCGAGCCGACGCTCGAGGAATATGGCCGCATGTCGCCGGCCGCGGTGCGCCAGGTGATGCGCGAGAACCGCTTCACGCTCCGCACCACGCGCAACGTCGCGCTCGGGCACGTCCAGTGTGCGCTGGTCGTCCTGCCGAAATCGCTGGCCTTCGACTTCCTGCTCTTCTGCCAGCGCAACCAGCGTCCCTGCCCGGTGCTCGACGTCACCGACCCGGGCGATCCCGAGCCCCGGCGGATCGCGCCCGGCGCCGACCTGCGCACCGACAGCCCCGGCTACTCGGTCTATCGCAACGGCGTTCTCGAAGGGTATCGCACCGACATCGTCGACCTCTGGCGGGACGACTCGGTCGCCTTCTGCATCGGCTCCAACACCTCCTGCGACCTGGCGCTGCGACGGGCGGGCGTGCAGACCGAGCGCAACCGCTGGGTCCTGAAGACGTCGGTCCCGACCGAGCCGGCGGGGCCGTTCCACGGGCCGCTCGTCGTCACCATGCGCTGGCTGACGCCGAAGGAGGCGCTGATCGCGACCCAGCTCACCGGGCGGTTCCCCTTCAACCACGGCGCGCCGATCCATATCGGCGATCCCGCGGCGCTCGGCTGCGACCTCGAGCGGCCGATGATGGGCGATCCGGTGCCGCCGATCCCCAAGGACGTGGTGCCTGTCTTCTGGGCATGCAGCATGACGCCCCAGGCCGTGGCCGAGGTATCCGGAATCGAGCTGATGATCACCTCGGCCCCCTCCAAGGGGCTGATCTCCGACCTCGAATCCGACAAGGTCTGCGCGCCCTGACGGCGGCGGGAGCACGCGATGCGTGCCGATCGGGCGGGCCTCGCCCCGAGAGAGGGGCGAGGCCCGCGATTGCTGAAAAAAGGTGCAGCAGCCGAACGAAATTTCACTGTCATAAATTCGTCAAGAATATGTAGGCTGCCGCTGATAAGAGGCGTTCACCGCCGTAGCCGGGGAGAGGCGACGTACCCATGGGCCGACCGAAGAACGTGCTGCTGATCGTCGTCGATCAGTGGCGCGGCGACCACATTCCGTGTCTCGGAATGGAGAACCTGCGCACGCCGAACCTCGACCGGCTGTGCCGCGAGGGCGTGACCTTCCGCAACCACTTCACCCAGACCGCGCCCTGCGGTCCGGCGCGGGCCTCGCTGCTCACCGGCCTCTACCAGATGAACCATCGGGCGGTGCAGAACACGATCCCGCTCGACGACCGCCACGACACGCTGGGCCGCGCGTTGCGCCGCATCGGCTACGATCCGGCGCTGGTCGGCTACACGACGACGACGCCCGATCCGCGCACCACCGGCCCCGACGATCCGCGCTTCAAGATCCTGGGCGACCTGATGGACGGGTTTCGCTCGGTCGGGCCGTTCGAGCCGGCGATGGACGGCTATTTCGGCTGGGTCGCGGGCAAGGACTTCCCGCTGCCGCAGCCGCGTGCCGACATCTGGATGCCCGAGGGCGACGATGCCGTGCCCGGCCCGACCGCCCGGCCGTCGCGGATCCCGCGCGAACTCAGCGACACCGCCTACTTCACCGACCGCGGCCTGACCTATCTCAAGGGCCGGCGCGACGGGAACTGGTTCCTCCATCTCGGCTACTACCGGCCGCACCCGCAGTTCATCGCGCCGGCGCCCTACAACGCCATGTACGACGCGGCCGACATGCCCTCGCCGGTGCGCGCCGCCTCGCCGGCCGAGGAGGCGCGGCAGCATCCGCTGCTCGACTTCTACGTCAACCACATCGGCAAGAGCGGCTTCTTCCAGAACGCCAAGGGCTTCGCCAAGGACCTGAGCGACGCCGAAGTGCGGCAGATGCGGGCCACCTACCGCGCCCTGATGACCGAGATCGACGACCATCTCGGCCGGGTCTTCGCCTTCCTCGAGGAGACCGGGCAGTGGGAGGACACGCTGATCCTCTTCACCTGCGACCATGGCGAGCAGCTCGGCGACCACCACATGCTGGGCAAGATCGGGTACTTCGACGAGAGCTTCCGCATTCCGATGGTCCTGCGCGATCCGTCGCCGGAGGCGGACGCGACCCGCGGCACCATCGTCGACGACTTCTCGGAGACGATCGACACCTTTCCCACGATCATGGAGTGGCTCGGCGCCCCGATCCCGCGCCAGTGCGACGGCCGCAGCCTCCTGCCCTTCGCGCGCCAGGGAAGGCCGGCCGACTGGCGGACCGAGGTCCATTACGAGTTCGACTTCCGCGACATCTTCTACTCGCAGCCGGAGACCGCGCTCGGCCTCCACATGGACGAGTGCTCGCTCGCCGTGGTCCAGGACCACGACTACAAGTACGTCCATTTCCCGGC
>NZ_JAYSFE010000047.1:0-32761 GCF_041913585.1 Allostella sp. | reverse complement strand
ACCTCTACGGCATGTCCGACATGGCGGCGAACCACATCTCGGCGCGGGTGCCGGGCGAGGAGGGCGCCTTCCTCATCAATCCCTACGGCATGCTCTACGAGGAGATCACCGCCTCGTCGCTCATCAAGATCGACCATGAGGGCAACATCCTGTCGCGCCCGTCCTACGGCGATCTCGAGTACGGCGTGAACCGCGCCGGCTTCGTCATCCATTCGGCCGTCCACAAGGCCCGTCCCGACGTCGACTGCGTCATCCACACCCACACCTGGCCCGGCATGGCGGTGTCGTCGCTGGAATGCGGCCTCCTGCCGATGAACCAGACGGCGATGCGGTTCCTCCACATCGGCTACCACGAATACCGCGGCGTCGTCCTCGACCTCGCCATGCAGGACCAACTGGTGCGCGACCTCGGGGCCAACAACGCCCTGGTGCTCCGCAACCACGGCCTGCTGACGACCGGCAGCACAATCGCCGAGGCCTTCAACGCGATGCACCGGCTGGAACTGTCCTGCAAGGCGCAGCTCGCCGCCCTCCACACCGGCCAGCCGCTGCGGCCGGTGCCGGACGACGTGCTGGCCGCCACCTACATGAACTACCAGCCGCAGACGCGCCGGCCCTACGGCGTGATGGAGTGGCCGGCGCTTCTGCGCAAGCTCGACCGCGAGATGCCGGGCTACGACACCTGACCGGCCACGATACCCGACCGGTCATTGCGCCCGATTGGCGGCGCGCGCCGTCCACAGGGTCGCCGCCGCCAGGATCGCCGCCATCGCCGCGTAGTAGGGGCCGACCGCGACCAGACCGACCGTCAGGCCGGCCAGCGAGGGGCCGACGGCCGCGCCCATGTCGCGCCAGGTGGCGTTGCGGGATACGGCGATCATCACCTCGCCGCGGGCCTGCTGGGCGGCGACGATCGGCGCCGTGGTGTCGACCATCGCCCGGGTGACGACGACGGCGATGACGCCGGCATAGGGAGCCCCGAGCGGGACCGCCGCCAGCCCGGCGACGACCGCCGCCGAGGCGGCGAGCAGCAGCCGGGTCGCCCCCCAGCGGTCGCAGAGGAAGCCGCTGACCGGGGCCACGGCGACGACGACGAGATAGCGCAGCGCCCAGGACAGGCCGGCGGCGATCATCGCCCCCTCGGGGGTCGCATCCTCGCCCAGTACGGCCGCCATGGTCATGATGAAGCCGCCGTCGATCACGGCGCCGAAGACGAAGATGTAGACGTCGACCGGCGCCGGCCGCGTCCACACCCGCTCCTCGGAGGCGCGGCGCGGCTCCGCCTTGGGAAGCATCAGCGCCAGCGCCAGCGCCGGCAGCGACATCAGGCCGACCAGCAGGAAGGATTCGCGCGGGCCGATGGCGACCGCGGCCCAGGCGCCGGCGGCGCAGGCGAAGGCGAGGCCGGTCTGGCGCAGGCCGCGGCTCGCCCCCATGCGGGCGCCGGAACGGCCGTCGCGCCCGTCGCCCCAGGCATAGGCGAGCGTCGTCAGGTTGAGGGCGGCGAAGGAGAGACCCCAGACGACCCGGGCGGCGAGCTGCAGCCACGGGCTTTCGACGAGCCCGTACATGAAGGTCGAGACGATCGCCGCCACGGCGGCCGCGATCGACAGGTTGCGCGGCCCGATGCGGATGCCGAGGCGGGCGACCTCGCCATAGAGCAGGACGCGGGCGAAGCGGTTGGCCGAGAGCAGGATTCCGACCCAGGCGAGGGAGAGCCCGAAGGCGGCCGCCTCCAGCGGCAGCACGACATAGATGAGGGCGTCCCCCATCCCGGCGAAGGCGAGCACGCCGGCCGAGAGCAGCGTGGTCCGCCACGCCGATTGACCGCCCGCCGCCATCGCTCCGCCCCGCCCCTACATTCGCCGGCCGGCGAATGTAGGGGCGGGGCGCGAGCTTGTCATGAAAATGTCATCTAGCCTCGCGGCGGTTCTACCGCCCGAGGTAGGAGCGCAGCACCGCAGGGTTGTCGACGAGGCCGGCGGCGGGGCCGGAGAAGGCGATCTCGCCGCCCTGGAGGATGTGGGCGTACTCGGCGACCGCGGCGGCGACGCCGATGTTCTGCTCGACCAGCAGGATGGTGAGGCCGCGGCGGTTGAGGGCGAGGATGGTGTCGACCATGTCGCCGACGATGGCGGGGGCGAGGCCCGCCGACGGCTCGTCCATCAGGAGGCAGCGCGGGCGGGCCATGAGCGCCCGACCGATCGCCACCATCTGCTGCTCGCCGCCGCTGAGACTGCCGGCCGCGCGCTTCTTGCGGTCCGCCAGCTTGGGAAACATCTGGTAGACCTCGTCGAGGTCGGAGCGGATGCCGGCCCAGTCGCGCCGGGTCGCCGCGCCGAGCTCGAGGTTGTCGTGGACGGACATGGCGGGCCAGACCTCGCGCCCCTGCGGCACCTGGCAGATGCCGGCCCGGACGATGCCGTCGGGCGCCAGCCCGGCGCATTCCTTGCCCTCGAACATGATCGAGCCCGCGACCGGCTTCACCAGCCCGGTCAGGGTATTGAGCATGGTCGTCTTGCCCGATCCGTTGCCGCCGAGCAGCGCCACGATGCGGCCCTGCGGCACCTCGAACGAGACGTCGCGCAGCACCTCGGTGATGCCGTAGGCGACCTTAAGATGCCGAATGGCGAGCACGGAGTTCCTTCCCGAGATAGGCCTCGATGACGTCGGGGTCGTTGCGCACGGCGTCGGGCGTGCCGTCGGCGATGACGCGGCCGGTGCTGAGCACCGTCACCCGGTCGCAGACGTCCATGACGAGGCGGATGACATGCTCGATGAGGATGAGGGTCACGCCCTTCTCGTCGCGGATGCGCCGCAGCAGCCGGTCGAACTCGGCCAGCCGGTTGATGCTGAGGCCGACCGCCGGCTCGTCGAGCAGCACCACCTTGGGGTCGCCGATGAGCGTGCGGGCGATCTCGATCACCCGCTGCTGGCCGAACGAGAGCGCGGTGCCGGGCCGGTCCGCGAACTCGGCCATGCCGATGAACTCGAGCGCCTTGCGCGCCTCTTCCTCGGCCCGTTCCTCCTCCTCGCGGCAGGAACCGAGGCCGAAGGCGGCGCCCAGGAGCCCGGTCGAGGTTCGGCGGTGCAGGCCGGTCATCAGGTTTTCCAGCACCGTCATGCCGCGGAAGAGCTGCGAGGTCTGGAACGTGCGTCCGAGTCCGAGGGCGGCGATGGCACTCGGCTTGCGCCCGACGATCGACCGGCCGTCCAGCATCACGTCGCCCTGGTGCGGCGGGTGGATGCCGCAGACGACGTTGAGCAGCGTGGTCTTGCCGGCGCCGTTGGGGCCGATCAGCCCGCGGATCTCGCCCTGACCGACATCCATCGTGATGCCGTCGAGCACGGTGACGCCGCCGAAGCCGACGGAGACGCCGCGGAGTTCGAGGAGCGGCGTGCTCATGGCTGCGCCGTCCCGGCCGCCGGCTTGGCGACCTCCGCCGGCGGCGGTCCGGACTTGACCCGGCGCACCGGTTCGTCCCAGCCGCGGATCTTGCGCCGGAGGAAGGCGGCGATGCCGCCCGGCATGAAGAGGATGAAGATCACCAGGATGGCGCCGAAGGCGATCTCCTGGATGCCCTTGACCTCGCGCAGCGCCTCCAGCAGCGCGACGATGGCGATGGCACCGAGCACGGAGCCGCCGATCGAGGCGATGCCACCGACGACGATCATCGCCTTGTGCAGGACCATCTGGAACAGGTCGTAGCCCTCGGGCGAGACGAAGTTGAGCATCGCCGAATAGAGCCCGCCGGCGATTCCCGCATAGAAGCCGGAGATGCCGAAGGCGAGTGCCTTGTAGCGCAGGAGGTCGATGCCGAGCGACTGGGCCGCGACCTCGCCGTCGCGCACCGCGACGAAGGCGCGGCCGATGCGCGAGCGGACCAGGTTCTGCGCCAGGACGACCAGGACGACCGCCAGGATCAGGCTGAGATAGTAGAGGCCGATCGGTTTCGACACCGGCAGCGGCGCGAAGGAGACGGTCGGCGTCTTGAAGCCGCCGGCCCCGAAGGTGACCTTCTCCCAGTGCAGGAAGACCCACTGGGTGAACTGCGCGAAGGCGAGCGTGGAGAGCGCGAGATAGAGGCCGCTCACCCGCAGCGCCGGCAGCGAGATGGCGAGCCCGACCGCGGTCGCGATCACCGCACCGGCGGGGAAGGCGAGCCAGAAGGGCAGGCCGAAATGCACCTGCAGGAGGCCGGTCCCGTAGGCGCCGATGCCGAACATGGCGGCGTTGGCGAAGGCCAGCTGTCCCGCATAGCCGACCAGGACGTTGAGCCCGATCGACAGCAGGACATAGACGACGATGAGGTTGGCGACGAAGAGGTGGTAGGTGTTGACGAAGAGCGGCGCCAGCGCCCCCAGGAGGAGCAGCGCCAGCAGGACGTTACGTCGGCCGAACATCGCCATGGTCAGACCCGCCGGACCCGGCCGAAGCTGAGCAGCCCGGTCGGCCGCACGATCAGCACGAACATGATGACCACGAAGGCCGAGACCTCGATGAAGCTGGAGTGGATGTAGCCGCCGGCCAGCGCCTCGACGATGCCGATGGTGACCCCGCCCAGCACCGCACCCGGCAGGCTCGTCAGCCCGCCCAGGACGGCGGCGGCGAAGCCCTTGATGAAGAAGGCGAAGCCCATGTCCGGGTAGAGCAGGGTCAGGGGCGCCATGAGGACGGCGGCGGCAGCCGCGATGGCGGCGCCGGTGCCGAAGGAGAGCGTGTAGATGCGCTCGGTGCGAATGCCGACCAGGGTCGCCGCCTTGGCGTTGTCGGCCGTCGCCTGCATCATCTTGCCGGCCCGGGTCAGCCGGAAGAAGGCGGCGAAGACCAGCATGACGACGATCGCGCCCGCCAGGACCGCCAGCTGCTGCGGGATCACCATGATCTCGCCCAGCATCACCGGCTCGGGCGAGGTGATCGGCGGGAAGGCGAGGTAGTCGGCCTTGCCGCCCCAGATCACGCGGGCGACGCCGCGCAGCACGAAGGCGATGCCGACCGTGGCCAGGACGAGGCTGATGACGTCCGCCTTCATGAGCGGCCGGAAGGCGATCCGGTCGGTGGCGACGCCGAGCGCGAACCCGACCGCGACCGCCAGCGGCAGGGCGATCGGGTAGGCCAGCCCGGCCCCGACATGCAGCGACCAGGCGACGAAGCCCGAGAACATGAAGAGCTCGCCGTGGGCGAAGTTGATGACGCCGGTCGCCTTGTTCACGACCACGATGCCGAGGGCGACGAGGGCGTAGAGCGCCCCCGTCGTCACTCCGCTCAGCAGCAGATAGCTGAGCAGCAGCAAGGCCGGCTACTCGACCTTGGTGGCGCCGAGGACGCGCACCGGGCCGCCCGGATCCTTGGCGATCCAGGCCGGCGTCTTGTGGCAGCGGTGGTCGGTCTCCGAGCAGGTGATCGGACCCGGATAGACGTCGGTCTGGAAGTCCTTGAGGCCGTTGAGGGCGGCGACCAGCTTCTCGCGCGTGAGGTCGGGGCCGGCGCGGCGCAGGGCCTCGGCCATGACCTGGGCGCTGCCGATGCCGAAGAGGTTGAAGACCGACAGGCGGTCGCCCGGGAACTTCGCCTCGATCGCCTTCCGCCACTTGTCGACCGCCGGATCCTGCGGGGTGTGGCGGACCATGGAGATGGTGCGGAAGTTGGCCGTGGCGCCGGGCGAACCGACCTGGTCCTCGAAGGCGGCCGGATCGGCGATGCCGGTCTGGCCGATGGCGAGCGGCTTGAAGCCCAGCTTCTGCGCGTCGCGCATGAAGACCGCGGCCGGCTTCGGATAGAGCAGCATGATGACGGCGTCGGCGTTCGTCATCTTGAGGCGCAGCACCTGCGCCGTCGCGTCGTTGGCGTCGGGCGACAGTTCCTCGTCGGCCACCGGCTTGATGTTCTTGGCCTTGAAGGCCTCGATCAGCGGATTGTACCGCGCGCGGCCCCAGGAATCGCGCATCGAGACGACGGCGATGCGCTTGGCGCCCTGGTCGATCGCGTACTGGAGCTGCGCCTGGCTCTCGATGGACGAGGTCGTGGCGGCGCTGAAGATGGTGGGCGGGGTGGGCGTCGTGATGCCGTCATGCACCGACGCCATGACGATCAGCGGGATCTTGGCCTCGTCGATGGTGTCGCGGGCGGCGAAGGTGGCATTGCTGCAGCCGCCGCCGATCATGGCGAAGACCTGGTCCTGGTGGATCAGCTTCTTGACCGCGCCGATGGCCGAGGCGGGGTCGCAGCGGTCGTCCTCGCGGACGAGCTGGAGCTTGCGGCCATGGATGCCGCCCTTGGCGTTGATCTCGTCGAACACCACCTCGATGCCGTTCATCGGCAGCTTGCCGTAGAGGTAGCCGGGGCCGGTGAGGGCCCCGAACGAGCCGATCTTGATCGTGTCGGCGGTCACGCCCGGTACCTGGGCCGAGCCCGTCGAGGCGGCTGCCGCCGCCAGCAGCAATCCGGCCGTTCCGGCCTTCCACGCCTGTCGCAGAATCATCGCCAACTCCCTGATTCGTCGGTCAGCCTCTACGCAAGAGCCGTTCCTAGGCGCGGCGGGTCTTCGCCCCCTCTGCCGGATCGGCCATCCCCACGGCGGCGAGGATCTCCGCCGTGTGTTCGCCGAGCCGCGGCGCCGGGCGGTACACGGACCCCGGCGTCTCGGACATCTTCACGGGCACGCCCAGCGTGCGGAACCGGCCTGCCGTCGGGTGGTCGGTCTCGACCACCATCTCGCGGGCCAGGATGTGGGGATCGGCCAGCACCTCGTCGCAATGGAGGATCGGGCCGCACGGGATGCCGGCGGCGTCCATCGCGTCGAGCCAGTGCTGCGACGGCCGCGTCGAGAGGTAGGCCTGCAGCACCTCGACCAGGACGTCGTTGTTGCGCACGCGGTCGGCATTGGTGAGGAAACGGGCGTCGCGGGCCAGTTCCGGGGCGCCCAGGATCTCGGTCAGCCGCTCCCAGAAATTCTGCTGGCCGGCGCCGACGGTGATCCAGCCGTCCGCCGTCTGGAACGCCTGGTAGGGCGAACTGCCGCGGTGCGCCTGGCCGAGCCGGTCCGGCCGGCCGCCGGTCGCGAAGACGTGGGCCGCCTCGTAGACTTCGAGCGAAAGCGCGGATTCGAGCAGCGAGGTCTCGACGTGCTGGCCGCGACCGGTGCGGTGGCGGGCCTCGACGGCGGCGAGCACGCCGATCGCGAGATGCATCCCGGCGGCGACGTCGGAGATCGCGATCGGCAGGCGGTGTGGCGGGCCGTCGGCCGGGCCGCACACGCTCATCAGGCCCGACATGCCCTGCGACACGAGGTCGAAGCCGCCGCGCTCGCGGTAGGGGCCGGTCTGCCCGAAGCCCGAGATCGAGCCCAGGATCAGCCGCGGGTTGCGCCGGTGCAGCGCCTCCCAGCCGAGGCCGAGCCGGTCCATCGCGCCTGGCCGGTTGTTCTCGATCAGGATGTCGGCGCGGTCGACGAGGCGCAGCATCGCCTCCTTGCCCTCGGGGGACTTCAGGTCGAGCGCGACCGACCGCTTGTTGCGGTTCCAGACCATGAAGGGGGCGCCTTCGCCGCCGACGAAGGGCGGCATCTTGCGCGCGTCGTCGCCGGTCCCGGGACGCTCGATCTTGATGACGTCCGCCCCGTGGTCGCCCAGGAGCATGGCGCAGTAGGGGCCGGAAAGATGGTTCGTGACGTCGAGGACGGTGAGGCCTGCGAGGGCTCCGGGCACGGGCTCTCTCCCCCGGTCTTGCAAAAGGTCTTGTATACAGTACACGAGATGGCCATCCTTGCAACACGTCAACCGGAGGGAGGCCGCGTGGTCGGCAGCCAGCAGGGATTGGCCGTCGAGACCGAGGACGGCGTCGCGATCGTGACCATCGACCGCCCGGCCCGGCGCAATGCCGTGTCGCTCGCCATGTGGCGGGGGCTGGCGGACATCTTCGGCGACCTCGGCCGGCGCCCGGACGTCCGGGCGGTCATCCTGACCGGCGCCGGCGGCCATTTCTGTGCCGGCGCCGACATCTCGGAATTTCCCACCGTGCGCGCCGACTCGGCGATGGGCGTCGCCTACGAGGAGACGGCGGACGCCGCCACCCGGGCCATCCGCGACTGCCCGCGGCCGACGATCGCCGCCGTCTCCGGCTATGCGATGGGCGGCGGCTGCGGCATCGCGCTCGCCTGCGACTTCCGGGTCGGCGACCAGACGACGCGCATGGGCATCCCGGCGGCGCGCCTCGGCATCGTCTACGGCCCGCTCGACTGCAGCCTTCTCCTGCGCCAGGTCGGCCTCGCCAACGCCAAGCGCGTCCTCTACGCCGGCCGCGCCTTCGAACTGGCCGAGTGCCGGCGGATGGGCCTCATCGACGAGGTCGCGGATGCCGGCACGGCGCTGGACGCGGCCAAGGCCTGGGCGCGGCAACTCGCGGCGAGCGCGCCCCTGTCGATCGCCGGCGCCAAGCTGGTGCTCGACGCGCTCGCCGCCGGCACGGTCGAGGCGCAGGCGCACGAGATCGAGGCGGTGATCGCGCGCGCCATGGACAGCGCGGACTACCGCGAGGGCCAGGCCGCCTTCGCCGGGAAGCGGGCGCCCCGCTTCGTCGGCCAGTGAATCCCAACCAGCGGAGCAGCAGCGTGCAGGGTAGCAAGGCGACGGGCAGGAACTGGCTGGGCGTCGATGTC
Source organism: Allostella sp. (assembly GCF_041913585.1). Classification (NCBI taxonomy): domain Bacteria; kingdom Pseudomonadati; phylum Pseudomonadota; class Alphaproteobacteria; order Rhodospirillales; family Allostellaceae; genus Allostella; species Allostella sp. The sequence continues at coordinate 24,104 of NZ_JAYSFE010000047.1, read as the reverse complement.
GGCGGCACCTTCACCGACCTCGTTCTCTTCGACCGCGACAGCGGCCGCCTCCAGGTGCTGAAGACGCCGTCGACGCCGCACGACCAGTCCGAGGGCATCCTCGCCGGCGTGCGCCGGCTCGACGTCGGCGCCGACGGGCTGGAGCGGATCGTCCACGGCACCACGGTCGCGACCAACACGGCGCTGGAAGGCGACGGGGCGCGTCTGGCGGTGGTGGCGACGGCCGGCCACCGCGACGTGCTGGTCGTCGGCCGCGGCAACCGCATGGCGATGTACAACATCAAGGCGCCGCCCAATCGTCCGCTGGTGCCGCGCTCGCGCTGCCTCGAGGTGCGCGAGCGCCTGGCCGCCGACGGCTCGGTCGCGGTGCCGCTCGACGAGGACGACGTCGCGGCGGTCGCCGCCCGGCTCGCCGAGGAGGGGGTCGAGGCGGTCGCCATCTGCTTCCTCCACTCCTACGCCAATCCGGCCCACGAGCGCCGATCGGCGGAGATCCTGTCGAAGATGCTGCCGGGCGTCGTCGTCACCAGTTCGGCCGAGGTGCTTCCGGAGTACCGCGAGTACGAGCGCTTCTCGACGACCGCGCTCAACGCCTTCGTCGCGCCGCGGATGCGCCGCTACCTGGGCGAACTGCGCAACCGCCTGGGCGAGGCCGGCATTTCGGCGCCGCTCTCGATCATGACCTCGAACGGCGGCACCCTGCCGGCGGCGCGGGTCGAGGCGATGCCGGTCCTGTCGATGCTGTCGGGGCCGGCGGGCGGCGCGATCGCCGCCTCCTATGTCGGCGCCGCCGCCGGCCATCCCGACGTCATCACCTGCGACATGGGCGGGACGTCGACCGACGTCTGCCTCGTCCGCGGTGGCGAGTTCGCGATGACGACCGAGGGCCGCGTCGGCGCCTTTCCGGTCAAGATCCGCCAGATCGACATCAACACCATCGGCGCCGGCGGCGGCAGCATCGCCGCGCTCGCCAGCGGCGGCTTCCTGACGGTCGGTCCGCGCTCGGCCAAGGCCTTCCCCGGGCCGGCCTGCTTCGGCCGCGGCGGCGTCGAGCCCACCGTCACCGATGCCAACGTGGCGCTCGGCCGCCTCGGCACCGATCGGCTGCTCGGCGGCGAGATCCGGCTCGACCGCGCGGCGGCGCTGGCCGCCGTCGGCCGCCTCGGGACCGAGATCGGGCTGTCGCCCGAGGCGATGGCCGAGGGCATCCTGCGCATCGCCGTCGTCTCGATGGCGGGGGCGATCAAGGAAGTGTCGGTGATGCGCGGCATCGATCCGCGGGATTTCGCGCTCCTCCCCTATGGCGGCGCCGGGCCGCTGCAGGCGACCGCCATCGCCGAGGAACTCGGGATGCGGACCGTGGTGGTGCCGCCGATGCCGGGCAACTTCTCGGCCTTCGGGCTGCTCGTCGCCGACTTCCGGCGCGACCTCGTGCGCACCCGGGTCGCCACCGTCGAGGGGCTGAAGGCGTCCGAGGTTCGCGATCTCCTCGCCGACCTCGCCGACGAGGGGCGGCAGGAACTGGAGCAGGCGGGCTTCCCGCCCGAGCGCCGGCGCTACACCGCCAGCCTCGACATGCGCTACGCCGGGCAGTCGTTCGAACTGTCGGTGCCGGTCGCCCTCGACATGGACGACATGGCGGCGCTCGTCCGCGCCTTCGAGAGGGTCTATGTCGCCCGCTACGGCGGCACGACGACGGCGCCGGTCGAGGTCGTCAGCTACCGCGTCGCCGCCTGGGGGCTTTCCGACAAGCCGGAACTGCCGGCGATCGACGATGCCGGGCGATCGCTGGCCTCGGCCCGGATCGGCCTCCGCGACGTCGTCTTCGACGGCCGTACGCACGCGACGCCGATCCTGGAGCGCGACCGCCTGCCCGTCGGCGCCGCGGTGGCCGGCCCGGCCATCGTCGAAGAGGAGGGGTCGTCGACCGTAGTGCCGCCGGGCTGGTCCGCGACGCTCGACCGGATCGGCTGCATCGTGCTCCGCCGGAGCGAAGGAGACCTGCCGTGAGCATCGACCCGATCACGCTCGAGGTCCTGACCCAGGGCCTGATCTCGATCGTCCGCGAGATGCGGGCGACGGTCTGCCGCACCGCCAGTTCGGTCGCGATCTACGACGCCAAGGACTTCTCCTGCGGCCTCTTCGCGCCGGACAGCCAGGTGGTGGCGCAGTCCGAGGACATCGGCTCGCACGTCGTGCCGCTGCCCTGGTCGGTGCGCTCGGCGATGGAGAAGCTGGGCGCCGACCTCAGGCCCGGCGACGTCATCCTGTCGAACGACCCCTATACCGGCGGCACGCACCTCAACGACGTCACCGTCATCTTCCCGGTGTTCCAGGACGGACGGCTGATCTTCTTCCCCGCGGTGCGCGCCCACTGGGCCGACGTCGGCGGCATGGTGCCGGGCAGCATGTCCGGCAAGGCGACCGAGATCTACCAGGAAGGCGTCCGCATCCCGCCGATCAAGATCCAGGAGGGCGGGCGGTTCAATGCCGCGGCACTCGACCTCCTGCTCTCGAACATGCGGGTGCCGGAGGAGCGGCTGGGCGATCTCGAGGCGAGCCTCGCCTCGTGCCGGGTCGCCGAGAAGCGCATCCACGAGCTCTGCGCCCGCTACGGCGTCGACACGCTGCTGGAGGCGGTGCGGCTCGATCTCGACCGCTCCGAGGCGCGGATGCGCGCCTGCATCGCCGGCCTGCCGGACGGCACCTACCGCTTCGAGGACTATCTCGAGACCTACATGGGCGGCCGCTTCGAGCCGCTGCTGCTGCCGCTGTCGCTGACCATCGCCGGCGACCGGATGAAGGCGGACTTCGCCGGCGCCTCGCCGCAGGTGCCGTTTCCGGTCAACTCGACGGCGGCGGTGACCGCGGCCTCGGTCTTCATTGCGGTGAAGTCCATCTTCGATCCGGCGGCGCCGCTGAACCAGGGCTCGTTCCGGCCGATCGAGGTCGACGCGCCGCCCGGAACCATCGTCAACGTCCAGCGCCCGGCGCCCGCCGGTTCGCACGGCGAGATCCGCAAGCGCGTCATCGCCACCATGGTCGGCGCCCTGTCGCAGGTGGTGCCGGACCGGGTGGCGGGCGACCTCTGCCGCACCTCGTTCCACAACCTCATCGGCGGCTACGACCGGCGCACCCGGCGCGAATGGGTCCACTACGAATGGTCGGCCGGCGGCAACGGGGCGTTCCGCGAGAACGACGGGCCGAGCGCGATGGCGACCATCGACTGGGGCGACCTCGTCACCGTCCAGTCGTCGGAGGTGATCGAGACCCGGATGCCGCTGGTCGTCGAGACCTCGCGGCTGGCGACCGATTCCGGCGGTGCCGGGACCACCCGCGGCGGCTTGTCGATGCAGCGCTCGATGCGGGTGGTGGCGCCCGACGCCCGCTATTCGCTGCTGTCCGACGGTGCGGTGCTGCCGGCCTTCGGCGTCCTCGGCGGGCGCTCGGGCGTTCCCGTCGGTTCCTGGGTCGAGACGGGCGGCGTCGTCGAGGGCTTCGACACGCCGGGCAAGATCGCCGGCCATCCGGTGACCGAGGGCGGCATCGTCGTCGTGCGGTCCGCCGGCGGCGGCGGCTACGGCGACCCACTGCTGCGCGACCCGGCCCGGGTCGCCGAGGACGTGTGCGAGGGCTACGTCTCCCGCACCGCCGCCCACGACCTCTATGGCGTGGCGCTCGACGCCCGCGGTGCGGTCGACGGGGTCGCGACCGAGGCGCTGCGCCGTCGCCTGCGCGCCGCCCGCTTCGCCCTGCCGACGGTCGAGGTGGCCGATGCCTACGAGGCCGGGGCGGTCAGCCGCCGCCGGGTCTGCCGCCTCCACCCGAAGGACGCCGCCGCGGCCGGCTTCGAGCCGGGTGAGGTGGTCGAACTCGATGCCGGCCAGGCGGCGCCGCTGCGGGCCTGGCTGCGCGTCGACCCGGCGGTGACCGCAGGAACCCTGCCGATCGACGCGCTCGGCCTCGCGATCCTCAAGGTCCCGGCCGGCGCGCCGCTCGAAATCCGCCGCGTCGCCACCGTCGTCCCGCCCCAGGCCCGCTTCGCCGAGGCGGCGGAGTGAGGCGCCGGCCGGCGGCGGTCAGCGCATGACCATCCTCGTCACCGGCATCGGCGGGCTGATCGGGGCGGCGGTGCTGCGCCGGCTCGCAGGCCTCGGACGGCCGGTCGTCGCGATGGACCGGGCGGCGCCGGCGGGCCTCGACCTCGAGCGGCTCGGCGTGCCGTTCCTGCCGCACGACCTGCCCGACCCGCAGCGCTGGCACGAGGTGGTCGTGCGCCACGGCGTCCGCCGGGTCGTCCATGCCGGCAGCATCTCCGGGCCGATGCTGCTCGGCGACAACCCGGCGCGCATCGTCGACATCAATCTCGGCGGCCTGATCGGCCTGCTCGAGGCGGCGCGCATCCATCGTCTCGGCCGGATCGTCTGGTTCTCCTCGATCATGGCCTATGGCGAGCGCGCCGATCTGGAGCCGGTCGGCGAGGACGTGCCCCTGCGCCCGCACACGGTCTATGGCGCGACCAAGGCGGCCGGCGAGGCGCTGGTCGAGGCCTACGGCGCCGAGCAGGGCGTCGATGCGGTGGCGCTCCGCGTCGCCTCCTGCTACGGACCGGGCCGCACGACCGCCTGCCTGATCCGCACGCTGGTCGAGGACGGGCTGGCCGGCCGCGCGACCCGCGTTCATCCGGCCGCAGGGCGCTCGCGCCAGCACATCTTCGTCGAGGACGTGGTCGACGCGGTCCTGGCCGCGCTCGACGCGCCCGTCCTGCCGCGTCGCGCCTACAACATCGGGCCGGGCCGCAGCCAGACGCTGGACGAGATCGTGGCCGCGGTCCGCGAGGCCGTTCCGGGCACGGCCGCGGTGGCCGACCCGGCCGGCCTCGCCTGGAACACCTTCGGCGTCGGGACGCTGCGGATCGCGGCGGCCGAGCGCGATCTCGGCTTCCGCCCGTCGACCGGCATCGCGGCCGGGGCGGCCGCGACCCGCGACTGGGTGCTGGCGAGGGCAGGGGCGTGAATCTCGCGGCCGATCTCGATCTCGCCGGCCGGCGCATCCTGGTGACGGGTGCCGCCAACGGCTTCGGCGCGGCGATGGCGGAGCGCTTCCGCGCCGCCGGCGCCAGCCTCGTCCTGGCCGACCTCGAGGCGGAGCCGCTGGCGGCGATCGCCGGGCGCCTGGGCGCCGAGCACCATGTCTACGACCAGTCCGACCCGGCGCAGGTCGACCGGCTGGCGACTGCCGCGGGCGCGGTCGACACGCTGGTCGCCAATGCCGGCATCCTGGTGGCGAAGCCGCTGCTGGAGACCAGCCTGGAGGAGATGCGGCGTGTCGTCGACGTCGATTTCGTCGGCACCGTCCGCCTGATCCAGCAGGTCGGTCGCGGCATGGTCGAGCGGCGCCGCGGCGTCGTCCTCGCGATCGGCTCGCAGACCGCCTTCTCCGGCGGCGAGAACCGTGCCGTCTATGCCGCCGCCAAGGCCGGCGTCTCGCAGGTGGTGCGGGGGGCGGCGGTCGAATGGGGGCCCTACGGGGTCCGCGTCCTCTGCCTCGCACCGGGCCGCTGCCTCACCCGCATGACCGAGGTGACGGCGCAGGCCGGCCGGTCGGGCGACCGCGGGCTGGCGCGGGTCGCACTCGGCCGCTGGGGCACGCCGGAGGAGATCGCCAAGCTCGCCCACTTCCTCGTCTCGGATGCCGCGGGATACGTGACGGGCGAGACGGTGATCGCCGATGGCGGCTATGTCCTCGGATAGCGTCGCCCGTCCGCCCGCGCCGGCCTGGAGCATCGGGCCCGGCCTGCTGCGCGGGGGCGGCTTCGCGCTGCCCTCGGTGATCGCGACCGAGATCGCCCGGGTCCTCTCCGACCGCATCGTCTTCCTCGAACTGGCCCCGGGCGAGCGCATCCTGGAGGAGGAGGTCGGCGCCGGCTTCGGCGTCAGCCGATCGCCGATCCGCGAGGCGTTCCGGATGCTGGAGGCGGACGGGCTGGTCGTCCGCGCCGCCCGCCGCGGCGTCAGCGTGACGCCGATGGGCCGCCGCGACCTCGACGAGGTCTATGCCTGCCGCGTCGGGCTGGAGGGGCTGGCGGCGGCCGAGGCGACGCGCCATCTCGACGACGAGGGCCGGGCGCTCATCCGGCGGCTGATGGACGGGATGCAACGCGCCTACGAGGCCGACGACGTGCCGACCTTCTTCCAGAACAACGTCGCCTTCACCCGCGCCATCCATACCCTGTCGCAGAACCAGACCCTGATGCGCATCGTCGCCGGCATCGAGAAGCAGGCGCTGCGCTACCGCTATCTCGCCCATCTCCAGTCGCGCGAGATGCTGCCGATGACGCTCGAAGGCCATGGCGGCGTCGCCGAGGCGATCCTCGCCGGCAAGCGCGACCTGGCCCGCCGGCGGGCGGGGCAACTGATGCGCCGCTCGCACAGCGTCATCGCCCGGGCGCTCGCCGAATCCGCCTATGCCATCCCCGGCGACGTCGGGATCGGCGAGCTCGAGGAAAGCTGAACCCGAGGGAGGAGCGCTCATGCCATACGCCACCGCCGACGACGGCGTCCGCCTCTACTACGAAGAGGCCGGATCCGGCAGCCCCGTCGTCTTCGTCCACGAGTTCGCGGGCGACCTGCGGTCCTGGGAACCGCAGCTCCGCCAGTTCGCCCGGCGCCACCATTGCATCGCCTACAACGCCCGTGGCTTCGAGCCGTCGGACGTGCCGGAGAAACCGGCCTCGTATTCCCAGGCCCGTGCCGCCGACGACATCGCCGCCATCCTCGACCATTTCGGCTTCGCAAGCGCGCATATCGTCGGCCTGTCGATGGGCGGCTTCGCGACCCTGCATTTCGGCATCCGCCACCATGACCGCGCCCGGTCGCTCTGCATCGGCGGCTGCGGCTACGGGGCCGAGCCCGGCCAGCGCGACCGGTTCCGCGCCGAGGCCGACGTCATCTCGGCGGCGATCCTGGCGCAGGGGATGGCGAAGTTCGCGGAGACCTACGCCTACGGTCCGTCGCGGGTGCAGTTCGAGAACAAGGACCCGCGCGGGTTCGCCGAGTTCAAGCGCATCCTCGGCGAGCACTCGTCGCTCGGCTCGGCCAACACCCAGATCGGCGTCCAGCGCGAGCGCCCGTCGCTCTACGATCTCGTCGCGGAGATGCGGCGGATCACGGTGCCGACCCTGATCCTGACCGGCGACGAGGACTGGCCCTGCCTGCAGCCGGGCATCCTGATGAAGCAGACGATCCCGAACTCGGCGCTGGCGGTCATCCCCAATGCCGGGCACGCGATCAACCTCGAGGAGCCCGACGCCTACAACCGGCTGGTCGGCGACTTCCTGGCGCAGGTCGAGGCCGGGCGCTGGCCCAGCCGCGATCCGCGCGCCGTCAGCGGCTCGATCACCGGCGTCAAGACCTGATCCGGAGACGCGCCTCCGACATGGCTTGAACCCTTCCGGCGGACGGATTAAATGAGAATCGTTCGCAAATAGCCCGCCGGAAGGGTCCACGGCCATGACCAGCCTCGCCACCGAACGCCTCGACCTGGTGCCGCTCGGCCGAGCGCATCTCGCCGAGTACGCGGCCCTCATCGCCAAGCCCGAGGTCCACCGCTACCTGTCGCAGGCGAAGGCGATCGCGGCCGATCCGGCCGGACAGGCCGAACGCATCGTCGGCATCGCCGAGCAGCAGTGGCGGGACCGCGGCTACGGACCGTTCGCCGTCTTCGCGCGCGGCGACGGCGCCTTCGTCGGCCGCGGCGGTCTCTTCTGGATCGAGCGCCTCCAGGCGGTCGAGATCAACTACATGCTGGATCCCGCCACCTGGGGACGCGGCTACGCCACGGAACTCGCACGGGCCTTCCTCGTTTTCGGCTTCGGCAGGCTCGGGCTCGACCGGATGGTGGCCACCACCAACCCGGAGAACGCCGCCTCCCGCCGCGTCCTGCTCAAGGTCGGAATGACGGCCGACGGGCAGCGCGACTTCGGCACGCACATGGTCGACTTCTTCCGCATCGACCGGTCCGCATGGGAGGGGAAGCGAACATGATCGCGGCCGACCTGTCTCCGGTCCTGCTGGGCGCGCTGGGCAGCCTGGCCGCCGGCCTCGCCACCGCCGTCGGCGCCGCCCCGATCCTCTTCATCGACCCGCCGTCGGAGCGCCGCGAGCGGGTGCTGCTCGGCTTCTCGGCCGGGGTCATGCTCGCGGCCTCGTTCTTCTCGCTCATCATGCCGGGGGTCGAGGTCCTGGAGGCGGGCGGCAACCCGTCGTCCCGGGCGGCCGCGGTGATGGCGATGGCGGTGCTGCTCGGCGCCGGCGGCATCGCCGCGATGAACCGGTTTGCGCCGGTCGATCACCTCGTGATCGGCGAATCCGGCGACCCCCGCGGCATGATCCGCCGGATCTGGCTCTTCGTCATCGCCATCACGCTGCACAACTTCCCCGAGGGCATGGCCGTCGGCGTGAGCTTCGGCACCGGCGACCTCGACCAGGGTCTGGCCACCGCCCTCGGCATCGGCATCCAGAACATGCCGGAGGGGCTGGCCGTCGCCGCCTCGCTGGCGACGCTGGGCTACGGCCGCGGCTGGTCCTTCCTCGGCGCGCTCGCGACCGGGCTGGTCGAGCCCCTGGGCGGGCTTCTCGGCGTGCTCGTGGTCGTCAACGTCGGGTGGCTGCTGCCATGGGGCCTCGGCCTCGCCGGCGGCGCCATGATCTATGTCGTGACGGCCGAGATCATCCCGCTGTCGCAGCGCGAGGACGCCGACGGCCATGCGATCCTCGCCCTGATGGTGGGCCTCGTCGGCATGATGTTCCTCGACATCGCCCTCGGCTAGGGAGCCCGGCCGGCCGGCGATGCAACTCCGAAGGCAACCGTTCGCGATCATCCGGCGTTGTCGGGGCAGCTTCACTGCGACCGACTGGTCCCGAGACGACAAGGAGAGCGAGCGATGCCGATCATCCTCTGGCTGCTGGGCGTGCCCCTCAGCGTCATCCTGCTGCTGATGCTGTTCGGCGTGGTCGGGTTCTAGGGCCGCTGCCGGCGGCCGCCCCCTATTCGAGGACGTTCCACAGCGCGGACAGGTGCCGGTCGAAGTCCGGGGGGCGGCCCGCCAGGGCATTGGACGGGCTCAGCGTCAGTTCGCTGAGATAGATCGCGCCGTCGACGAGGTGCAGATCGACGCGCACGAAATTGAACGGCCGTGCGATCTCCAGCACGAGCTCGACCAGGCGACCGTAGTCGGCGGGCCGCGCCGGCGCGACGGTCGCGTACTCCGCCGGGTCCTGGAAGTCGTGCACCGAGAGGTCGTCGCGCATCCAGGCGACATGGGTGACCGCACCGATGCGCTTGACCGCGTTCACCCCTGCCAGCACGCCGTTGGCGACGGTGAACTCCCAGGTCACGATCGGATCCGGGCCCGACAGGCTGCGCTCCAGGAAGATCCGGCGGGGGATCAGGCTGTACCACCACTCGCCGTCGCCGAAACCGTAGGCGTGGGCCAGCCAGCGCGCGGCCTCCGCCGCGAGCCGGTCGCGCGCGTCCGCCGCGAGCGGAAATCGCACCCGCGCGTTGAACCGGCTGCCGTGATTGGCTTTGAGGAAGTACCAGCCCGGCTCGATCTCGTCGTCGTCGGGCAGGCGCGGCAGGGCAGACCGCCATACGACCTCCGGCAGCAGCACCAGGGGCTTCAGCCGGTCGGGAATGAAATGGCCGTGGTTCAGCTTGTCGCCCGATTCCGGCACCTTGGTCAGCGACAGGAATTTCCGCCAGAACACCTTGTCGGGATAGGTGCGCGGCTCGAGCAGGTCGGGATAGCGGCCGTGGGCGGCGTGGAACCCGTGCATGCCGTTGGCCATGGCATGGAGCAGGTCGAAGCCCGAATAGAAGTCGATGCCGCGCAGGAAGCCCGGCGGCGGCCGGCGGTGGAAGGGCGAGTTCAGGCCGCGCGCAAGCCCGTGGATGGCGTCGGCGGCGGCCACGAACTGCGGCGGCGCCGGGCGGGGGCGATGGATCGAGATGGTCGGGCGGGACATCGCGGCCGCCGAGGCTAGCCGCCTATTCGAGCACGCGCCACAGGCGGGTGCGGAGTTCGTCGACGACCGGTGGCAGCACCGACAGCGCGTTGGCCGGGCTCAGGGTGAACTCGCTGAGATAGATCGCGCCGCCGACGACGTGGAGGTCGACGCGCACGAAGTTGAACGGGCGCGCCAGTTCCAGGACGATGTCGCGCAGCCGCGCCGCGTCGGCGAGGGGCGGCGGGTCGACGATCGCCAGCACCGCCGGGTCCTGGAAGTCGTGCAGCGTGAAGTCGGGGCGCATCCAGGCGACGTTCTTCGCGGTGCCGATGCGGCGGACGGCATTGACCCCGGCAAGGACGCCGTTCACCACGACGAACTCCCAGGTGACGATGGTGGCGCCGCCCGACAGACTGCGCTCCAGGAAGATGCGGCGCGGCACGAGGCCGTACCACCACTCGCCGTCGTCGATGCCGTAGGCGGCGTCGAGCCAGCGGGCCGTGAGCCGGGCCAGGACGGCCCGCTGTCCGGGCGGAAGCGGGAAGCGGACCTGGGCGTTGAAGCGCGAGCCGTGGTTCGCCTTCAGGAAGTACCAGCCCGGTTCGATCTCGTCGTCATCGGGAAGGGAGGGAGTGGCCGAGCGCCACACCACCTCCGGCACCCGCACCACCGGCCGCAGCGCGTCCGAGATCAGCCGGTGATGGGTGAGCTTGTCGCCCGATTCCGGCACCTTCACCTGGCCGAGGAACTTGCGCCAGAAGAGCTTCTCCTGGCAGCGGCGCGGGTCGGCGAGGTCCGGGAAATGGCCGTGGGCCGCCTCGAACCCGCGCATGGCGTTCGCCATCACGTGCAGCAGGTCGTGGCCGGAATAGAAGTCGATGCCCCGGAGGAAGCCGGACGGCGGCCGCCGATGGAAGGGCGAGCCCGGGTCCTTCGAGAGCCGGGCGATCGCCGCGGCGGCGGCCGCGAGATGGCGGGCGGGGGTCCTCGGCCGGTGGATCGAGATGGCGGGGCGCTTGGACATCGCGGCCGCGGAGGCTATTCCCCTCGGGGCCTCCGGGTCCATTTCGATCTCGCGGTGCCGAGGAGCACCGAGACGGGCAGGGGAGCGAGCAGCCGCTCGACCGGGAGACCGGCCGCAGCGGCGCTCCAGCGCCGCGTCCCCAGGACATCGAGCCAGTCCGTCGGCCCGTCCGGCAGCGGCAGCATCAGGCCGGCCGGCAGGGCGGGTGCGATCGCAAGCGCGGCGCCGGGCGGCGGCCGGAACGATCCGGGCCGCACCGGCACCAGGACCGCCAGGGTCCGCGCGCGGCCGTGGCGCAGGAACCCGAGCAGACCGCGATCCTCGGGCAGCGGCAGCGCTTCGTACCGGCCGTGCCGGAACAGGTCGGGCTCCTGTCGGCGCAGGCGGAGCAGGCGTGCCAGGATCGCCTGCTTGACCCGGCCGTCGCGCCATCGGGGGAGCAGCACGGCCGGGTCGGCCTCGCCGGCGAGCGCCGTTGCCCGGGCCGGGTAGTCGACCGCACGGCGATTGTCCGGATCGACGAGGCTGAAGTCCCAGAACTCGCTACCCTGGTAGGTGTCGGGCGCGCCCGGCACGGTCAGCCGCAGCACCAGCTGCGCCAGCCCGGCGACGGCGCCGGCGGGCGCGATGCGGTCGACGAACCGGGCGAGGCTCCGGCGGCGCCACGGGTCGCCCAACAGGTCGTCGAGATGCGTCCGTGCCGCCGCCTCGTAGGCGGGATCCGGAACCGTCCACTCGGTCCGCAGCTTGGCCTCGCGCAGGGCCTTTGTCTGCCATGCCGCCACCCGCTCGGCGAAGCGCGCCACGGCCGGGGCGTCCTCGGGATCGAGGTCGAGCGGCCAGGCGCCGACCAGCGTCTGGCACAGCATCGCCGCATCGCCCCGGCTCGGGTCGCTGCCCGCGGGAAGCCAGTCGGCGAGCGCCGCCCTCCAGGCTGCGGGCATGGACGCGACGACGGACAGGCGGGCCCGCACGTCCTCGCCCCGTTTGTGGTCGTGCGTCGCGGTCGCCAGCATCGCCGCCGGCAGGGTCCGCGCGCGTGCGGCCTGGGCGGCATGGAACTCGGCCGGCCGGCGGGCGAAGCAGGCCGGATCCGCACCGACCTCGTTGCGCGAAAGCAGGCGCCCAAAGCGGTAGAAGGCGGTGTCCTCGACGGACTTCGCCGCCAGCGGCGCCGTCAGCTGCTGGAAGCGGCGGATCGCCACTGCGACCGGTCCCGCCGTCGCGGGCGTCGCGGCCCCGCCGCCGAGCCAGCGGCCGATGCCGTCGAGGACGGTGCGATCGGCGGGGGCGAGCTCGGTCGCGGCACCGGCCGCCGCAAGGCGGTAGAGGCGGTCGTCGGAGGCCGAGCGGCCGGTCGCGGTGGCGTAGGTGCGATAGACCGGAAAATGGATTGCGAGCGCGGCGACGCAGCGGCCGATCGCCGCCCGCGTCCAGTCGCGGGTCGCGGGCTCGAGACGGGCGAGGCGATGGAGCGCGGCTGCCGCGCGGTCGAGCTGGGCCGCGAAGGATCGCGCCAGCATCTCCCGCCGTGCGGTCCGCTCCTCGGTCCGGAAGTCTGCCGGCCGGCCGGACAGTTCGGCCCAGTCCGCCGCCATCGCGGCGGCCGCGGCCGGGTCGTGCAGCAGGGCGCCGACCTCGTCCATGAAGTCGTACCCCGTCGTCCCGTCGACATCCCAGTCCTCGGGCAGGGTCTCGTCCGCCGCCAGGATCTTTTCGACCAGCAGCCAGGCCGGCCCGGCGGGAGCCTCCGGCGGGCGCATCGGCGCCAGCCGGCGCAGCGCCTGCCGCAGTCGCCGGCAATAGGCGGCGGGATCGGCGAGGCCGTCGATATGGTCGACGCGCACGCCGTCGACCAGTCCTTCGCGATAGAGCCGGAGCACGGTGGCATGGGTCAGCGCGAAGACCGGTTCGTCCTCGACCCGGACGGAGACGAGCTCCCCGATGTCGAAGAAGCGCCGCCAGTTGACCTCGTCGCCGGCCGTGCGCCACCAGGCGAGCCGGTAGTGCTGGCGCTCCAGGAGGCGATGCAGGCGCCTGCGCCCGTCGGCGTCGGTCGGGTCGAAGGCGCGGGGCGGGGCGGCGTCGAGGGTGGCGCGGTCTTCCGGGCGGATGGGAAAGGGGGTGTCGTGGTGGCGGACGACCCAGCCGTGGCGCGCGTCGGGTGCGAGCGCGAGCAGGCCCCCGGCCAGCGCCTCGCCATAGGGCCGGTCGAGGAAGGGGCACAGCACCCGCCCGACGAGCGCCGGATCGGCCGGTTTCCAGTCGATGTCGAAGACCGGCGCCCAGCGGCTGGAGGGGCCGTTCGCCAGCACGTCCTGCCACCAGGGATTGTCGGGGCCGACGGCCATGTGGTTCGGGACGATGTCGAGCAGGATGCCGAGGCCGGCCCGGCGCGCCGCGGCGACCAGCTGGCGCAACCCATGCTCGCCGCCCAGTTCGTCCGAAACCCGGGTCGGGTCGACGACGTCGTAGCCGTGTGCCGAGCCGGGTCGCGCCGCCAGCACCGGCGACAGGTAGAGGTGGGTGATGCCGAGCCGGGCGAGGTAGGGAACGATCGCGGCGGCGTCGGCGAAGGCGAACTCGGCGTGGAGCTGCAGGCGATAGGTGGCCGGCGCCGGCGTCATCGCTCGCGCGCCTCGCGCACCGCCCGCAACCGGTCCGCGGCGGGCGCCTGGGCCAGCAGGTCCTCCGCCGGGGCCGCCAGCCGGCGTCGCCAGTTCGGATGCTCGTCGACCGTGCCCGGCAGGTTCGGCTGGTCGGGCAGACCCAGCACGTCCTCGATCGGCAGCAGCGCGAGGCGGCTGCGGCTGCGGGCGACATGTCGAAGCGCGGCATCGACGACGGCCGCGGTCTCCCTCGGCGCGCTTCCGTGCGCCGACCCCGAGGCGCGGAACGCTCGCCACAGGTCGCGGCGGTCGCGGGTCCGGCGACCGGGCTCGGTCGGGTCCGCGGCCGGGCCGGCGATTTCCTGGCGCAGCCGGATGTCCTCGCCCCGCCACCAGCCGGCGACCGTCGGCAGGTCGTGGGTCGTGGTCATGGCCACGGCCTCTTCTGCCCAGGCGTCGGGGGGACGGAATCCCGCGTCGTCGCGCTCGAACCACAGCACGCGCATGCCTTGGACGCCGCGCTCGTCGAGCCGCGCCCGGAAGGCGGGGTCGACGGTGCCGAGGTCCTCGCCGACGACGACGGCGCGGTGCCGCCAGGATTCGAGGGCAACCAGCCGCAGCAGGTCGTCGACCGGATAGGTGACGTAGGCGCCCTCGACGGCATCGGCGCCGTCGGGAATGACCCACAGGCGCTCCAGGCCCATCACATGGTCGATGCGGATGCCGCCGGCGTCGGCCATGGCCGCGCGCAGCGTCGCCAGGAACGGGGCGAAGCCTCCGGCCGTCAGGGCCGGCGGGGAAAAGGTGGTGAGCCCCCAGTTCTGGCCGAAGCCGTTGATGAGGTCGGGCGGAGCGCCGACCGCGAGGCCGGTCATGATGTCGGCGGGCCGGCTCCAGGCGTGGCTGCCGTCGCCGTCCATGCCGACCGCGAGGTCGGCGACGAGACCGATCGCCATGCCGGCGGCGTGCGCGCGCGCCTGGGCCGCCGACCGGGAGCGATGGGCGATCCATTGCAGGAAGGCGTGGAAGGTCACCTCGCGGGCGTTCCCGGCCGCGAAGGCCGCGACCGCCGGGCTGCGGGCATCGCGCAGCGGTTCGGCCCAGCGCCGCCAGCTCCAGGCGCCACCGCTCGCGACCTGGGCCGCGTGCAGCGCCTCGAAGCGCGCGTGGTCGTCGAGCGCCGGTCCGGCCGCCGCCCGGAACGCCCGAAAGTCCTCGGGCTCGCCGGGCAGGGCGTCGAAGAGCGCGCGCATCCAGGCGAGCTTGCGCGCCCCGGCCTCGCCCCAGTCGATGAGCGGGCTGGCCGGCGTCGGCGGTGCGGACGCCGCCGCGCCGGCTCCGAGCACGACGCCGGGGTCGCCATGCAGCACGTTGAGAAAGAGGCGGCTCGACGGGCTGTAGGGTCCCGCGCGCGCGGGCGCGGCGGCGAAGAGGGCATGCACCGGGCTCAGCGCCAGGGCATCGGCGCCGGCGGCGGCCGCCGCCGCCGCCAGCGCGCCGGCTGCGCCGAAGCCGCCGATGCCGCCGTCGCCCGGACGCGGCAATGCATAGAGCTGCGCGGTCAGACCCCAAGGGTGCCGTCGCGTGGTGGCGTTGGCGACGCCGAAGCAGCGGACCGGGGCGACGGCGATCGCCACCTCGCGACCGTCGGCCAGGAACCGGTGGTAGCCGGGGGCGACGATCGCCGGCAGTTCGCGGCCGCCATCGACCGCGTCGCGGACCGTGGCGTCGCGCCGCTCGCCGCCCTCGTTGACCAGGATGCCGCGCGTCCCGACCGGCAGGTCGCGGCCGACGGCGATCGGACGGCCGGCATCGGCGGTGACGAGCGCCGGGGTACGGTCGTCCGCGGCCACGGCGTCGAGGGCGGCGAGCGCGTCGTCGACCATGGCATCGGTGTCGGCGGGGAGCGCGAAGGCGGCGAGGATGCGGCGCAGGGTTTCCGGAGCGACCACCTGCGGCTGGCCGCGGTAGTCGACCCACTCGATCCGGATGCCGGCCCGGCGGGCCAGCCTGCGCAGTGCGGCATCGCTCATCCGGGAGCTGCGAGGAAGGCCGCCGCGGCGCGGCCGACGAGCCGCCCGCCGCGGACGTCCGCCGGATCGGCCCCGCGGGTCGCGTGAATCAGCCGGCCGTCCGGCGGCGCCATCCGGGCGAGGTCCGGGCCGAGATTGGCCGCGATGGTCAACCGGCTGCCGTCGCCGAGCCGCCAGCGGGCGACCACGGCCGCCGGCCCGACCGCCGCGGCGCCGAGCGAGGCGGTGCCGTCCAGCCGAGGCACGATCTCCCGGGCGCGGATCGCCAGGAGTTCGCGGTAGAGGGCGTGCCGTCCCGGGCCGAGGTGCGGATCCGGCGCCGGGATCGAGGCGAGGAACGTCGCCTCGGCGTTGGGGTCGGGGATGAACTCGCGCCCCGCCGGGTCGGCGAACGCGGGAAAGGCGGCGAACTCGCGCCGCCGTCCCTCGCGGACTGCCGCGTCGAGCGGCGGGCGGTGGTCGGTGAAGTAGAGGAAGGGCGTCCGGCTGGCATCCTCCTCGCCCATGAAGATCAGCGGAATCTGCGGGGCGAGGAGCTGCAGCGCGATCGCGGCCTCGAGCGCCGCCGCGTCGGCCAGGGCCGTGAGCCGTTCGCCGAAGGCGCGATTGCCGATCTGGTCGTGGTTCTGCAGGAAGAGGACGAAGGCGGTCGGCGGCAGGTCGGTGCTCGGGGTGCCGCGCGGGCGCCCGCCGCGATAGGCGGACGCTTCGCCCTGGTAGACGAAGCCCTCGGCGAGGCAGCGGGCGAGGCGCGCCGCGGCGCCCTCGGCATAGTCGGAATAGTAGCCGTGCCGCTCGCCGGTCAGCAGCGTGTGCAGGGCGTGGTGGCCATCGTCGTTCCACTGCGCGTCGTAGCCCCGGCGCAGGTGTAGCGCCTCGTTCCCGTCATGCTCCAGGACGAGATGGATCTGGCGTCCGGGCGGCAGCGAGCGGCGCAGCATGGCGGCCGTCTCGTCGAGCCATGTCGGGTCGCCGATCGCCTGCGCCGCGTCGAATCGCAGCCCGTCGAAGCGGTACTCGCCGAGCCAGTAGAGCGCGTTCTCCGCGAAGAAGCGGCGGACGGGCGGCTGCCGGAAGTCGAGCGCCTGGCCCCAGGCGGTCGTCCCGTCCCCGCGGAAGAACTGCGGGGCATAGCGGCCGAGGAAATTCCCGTCCGGGCCGAAATGGTTGTAGACGACGTCGAGCAGGATCGAGAGCCCGTGCCCGTGGGTGGCGTCGACCAGCGCCTTGAGCTCGTCCGGGGTCCCGTAGGTCGCGTCGGGCGCGTAGGGCAGGACTCCGTCATAGCCCCAGTTGCGGCGACCCGGGAACTCGTTGACCGGCATCAGTTCGATCGCCGTGACGCCCAGGTCGGCCAGACGCGGGAGCATCGCCTCGACGCCGGCGAAGCCGCCGCAGGCGCCGACGTGAAGCTCGTAGAGCACCGTCTCGCTCCACGGCCGGCCGCGCCATTCCGACCAGCGCCAGCGATAGGCACCGTGGTCCACCACCATGCTGGGGCCGAACGCATCCTCGGGCTGGAAGCGGGAGGCAGGGTCCGGCACCTCCAGCCCGTCGTCCAGACGGAAGCGATAGAGGGCGCCGGGGCCGCAGGCGGCGTCGACGGTGAACCAGCCGTCCCCGTCCGGCCGCATGGCCAGGACGAGGCGATCGTCGACCAGGAGCGACACCGCCTCCTGCGCCGGCGCCCAGAGGCGGAAGCGGGTGCGCCCATCGCCCACGGGACGGGGGCCGAACGAGAGGGGCGGCGGCGCCTGGTTCATGCGACGGCCAGGACGAGCACGGCGGAATGGCCCGCGACCGGGAGTTCGCGGCCCTCGGACCGGTATTCCTCGAGGTCTTCGGTGGCGGTGTCGAGGAGGACGAGGGAAGGGAGCACCGGTTCCGGCAATCGGAACGTCCGGTCGTCGTCCCCCGGATTCAAGGCCAGGGTCAGGATCTCCACCCGGCCGTCGTCGCGCCGGCCGGCGCGACGCAGGACCAGCGTGCGCGAATCCGGGTCGTTCCAGGCGTCCTCCGTCATCGCCGTGCCCTCGTCGTCGAACCACGCAATGTCGAGGACCCCCGGCAGCGGCTCTTCGCGGCCATGCAGGAAGTTGCGGCAGCGCAGCAGGGGGTGGTCGCGGCGAAGCTCCGTCAGCCGCACCACGAACGCCGTCAGCGCGGCATTCCCGGGCTCCGCCGCCGCCGCCCAGTCGACCCAGGAGGTCTCGTTGTCCTGGCAATAGGCGTTGTTGTTGCCGCCCTGCGTCCGGCCGAGTTCGTCCCCCGCCAGCAGCATCGGCGTACCGTGCGCCAGCATCACCGTCGCCAGCAGCGACCGGCGGACGCGCGCCCGGATACCCTCGACGTCCGGATCGTCCGTCGGCCCCTCGACACCCCAGTTGGCCGAGCAGTTCTCGCCGTGGCCGTCGCGATTGTCCTCGCCGTTGGCGTCGTTGTGGCGCTCCGCATAGGCGACGATGTCGGCGAGGGTGAAGCCGTCGTGGGAGGCGGCGTAGTTGACCGAGGCCCACGGCCGCCGCCCGTCATGGTCGAAGATGTCGCCGGAGCCGGCGAGCCGGGCCGCGATCTCGGGCCGCTGGCCGCCGTCGCCGCGCCAGAAGCGGCGCACCCCGTCGCGGAACCGGTCGTTCCACTCCGCGAACCCGACGGGATGGCGACCGAGCTGATAGCCGCCCGGGCCGATGTCCCAGGGCTCGGAGATCAGCTTCACGCTGGCGAGCGTCGGGTCCTGGCGCAGGGCGTCGAAGAAGCCGGACCCGGGGTCGAAGCCGTAGCTCTCCCGTCCCAGCGTCACGCCGAGATCGAAACGGAACCCGTCGACATGGTACGAGCGGACCCAGTGCCGCAGGGAGTCCATGACGAGCTGCAGCACCCGGGGATGGGACAGGTTCACCGTGTTGCCCGTCCCGGTATCGTTGATCGCATGGCGCAGGTCGTCCGGCAACAGCCGGTAGTAGCTCGCGTTGTCGAGGCCGCGGAACGAGAGGGTCGGACCGAGTTCGCTGCCTTCGGCGGTGTGGTTGTAGACGACGTCGAGGATGACCTCGATGCCGGCGGCATGGAGCCGGCGGACCGCGATCCGAAGCTCGTTGCCGGACCCGGAGGAGAGGTAGGCGGGCTCGGGGGCGAAGAAGCCGAGCGTGTTGTAGCCCCAGAAGTTCCGCAGCCCCTTCTCGACCAGGTAGCGGTCCTGCACGAAGGCATGCACGGGCAGCAGCTCGACCGCGGTGACGCCGAGGCGGCGGAGGTGATCGATGACCGCCGGGTTGGCCAGCGCCGCGAAGGTGCCGCGCTCGTGGCTGCGGATGTCCGGATGCAGCCGGGTCAGACCGCGGACATGCGCCTCGTAGATCACCGTGTCGGACCAGGGGGTCGCCGGCGGCTGGTCGTTGCCCCAGTTGAAGGCGTCGTCCTCCACGACGGCCTTCGGCATGGCGGCGGCGCTGTCGCGGCGGTCGAAGGAGAGGTCGTGTCGGTTGGAGCCGAGTCGATAGCCGTAGAGCGCATCCGTCCAGCGCACCTCGCCAGCGATGTGCCGGGCATAGGGATCGAGCAGCAGCTTGTGGTGGTTGAAGCGATGGCCGCGGTGCGGCTCGTAGGGACCGTAGGCGCGATAGCCGTAGAGCTGTCCGACGGTGGCGCCCGGCAGGTAGCCGTGCCAGACGCCGTCGGTGCGTTCCGGCAGCGTCATCCGGGCGACCTCCCGCCGGCCGGTCGGCTCGAAGAGGCAGAGGTCGATGCGCTCCGCGTGGTCCGAGAAGACGGCGAAATTGACCCCGAGCCCGTCCCAGTTGGCGCCGAGCGGGTAGGGGTTGCCGGGATGCAGGCGGTCGACCACGCGTCAGTCCCCCACGGCGACGAGATAGAGGGCGGCGAGGGGCGGCAGGGTGAGAACCAGCGAATCCCCGTATCCGTGCGCCGCCACCGGCTCGGTCCGGGCCCCCCCCTGGTTGCCGGCGCCCGAGCCGCCGTATGCCTGGGCGTCGGTGTTGAGGATCTCGCGCCAGGTGCCCGCCGCCGGCGCGCCGACCCGGTATCCGTGGCGCGGGACGGGCGTCATGTTGCAGATGGCGAGCACGGGCCGGGCATCCTCGGCGAGCCGGAGGAAGGCGAAGACGGAGTTCGCGCGATCGTCGCCGACCACCCAGCGGAAGCCGTCGGGGCTGCCGTCCCGCCGGTGCAGACCGGCATGCTCCCGGTAGAGCCGGTTGAGGTCGGCGAGGAGGCGGCCGACGCCGCCATGCAGCGGATCCCGGGCGAGGTGGCGGTCGAGCGCGGCGTCGTGGTCCCACTCGCGTTCCTGGGCGTGCTCGGCGCCCATGAAGACCAGCTTCTTGCCGGGATGGGCCCACATGAAGGCGTAGTAGGCGCGCAGATTGGCGAAGCGCTGCCAGCGGTCGCCCGGCATGCGCCCGAGGAGCGAACCTTTGCCGTGGACGACCTCGTCGTGCGACAGCGGCAGCAGGAAACGCTCGGAGAAGGCGTAGACGAGGCCGAAGGTCATCTCGTCGTGGTGGAACCCGCGGTGGACCGGGTCGCGCGCCATGTAGTGGAGCGTGTCATGCATCCACCCCATGTTCCACTTGTACGAGAAGCCGAGCCCACCCTCCGCGATGGGACGGGTGACGCCGGGCCAGGCGGTCGATTCCTCGGCGATCATGATCGCGCCTGGACAGCGTTCGGCGACGACGGCGTTGAGATGGCGCAGGAAGCCGATGGCCTCCAGGTTCTCGCGCCCGCCATGGATGTTGGGCACCCACTCGTCGGCGCGACGGCTGTAGTCGCGATAGAGCATCGAGGCGACGGCGTCGACGCGCAGGCCGTCGAGGTGGAACTGCTCCAGCCAGTGGACGGCGCTAGCGATCAGGAGCCCCTGCACCTCGTCCCGTCCGAAATTGTAGATCAGCGTGTTCCAGTCCTGGTGGAAGCCCTGGCGCGGGTCCTCGTGTTCGTAGAGCGCCGTGCCGTCGAAGCGGACGAGGCCGTGCGGGTCGGTCGGGAAATGCGCCGGCACCCAGTCGACGATGACCCCGATCCCGGCGCCGTGGCAGGCGTCGACGAAGCGTCGCAGCCCGTCCGGTTCGCCGAGCCGCGCGGTCGGGGCGAAGAGGGCGAGCGGCTGGTAGCCCCAGGAGCCGCCGAACGGATGCTCGGCCACCGGCAAGAGCTCGACATGGGTGAAGCCGAGGCCGCGGACATGGGGGACGAGATGGCGCGCGAGCGCGTCCCAGGACGGCGCGTCCAGGCCGGCGAGCCAGGACGGGGCATGGAACTCGTAGATCGAGATCGGCGCGTCCGGCGCCTGGCGGGCGGCGCGGCCGGCCATCCAGTCGCGGTCGGTCCAGGCGTGCGTTCCGCCGCCGTCGACGATGCTGGCGGTGGCCGGCGGCGGTTCGCTGCGGGTGGCCAGGGGGTCGGCCTTGAGCGGCAGCGGCCGGCCGTCCCGCGCGGTGATGGCGTACTTGTAGCGTTCGCCCGCGGCGAGGCGCGGCACGAAGATCTCCCAGACGCCGCTGCCGTGGCGCAGGCGCATGCCGTGCCGGCGCCCGTCCCAGGCATTGAAGTCGCCGACGACCGCGACGCGGGCCGCGTTCGGCGCCCAGACGGCGAAGCGCACGCCGGGCACGCCGCCGATCGACATCGGCCGGCTGCCGAGCGCATGGGCGAGGTCGAAGTGCCGGCCCTCGCCGATGAGATGCAGGTCGAGGTCGCCGAGCAGCGGCCCGAAGGCATAGGGGTCCTCGGCCTCCTGCACCGCCCCCGGCCAGCGGATGCGTAGCCGGTATGGGCCGGTGACGGGGCCGGCGAACAGACCCGGCGGCTTGAGCCCGGCGAGTTCGACCGTTCCCGTCTCCGTCACCGCCTCGACCGCGCAGGCGCCGGGCAGGAAGGCGCGCACGATGCCGTCGTGCGGGCCCAGCACCGCGAACGGGTCGGACAGCGTCGCCCCGGCGAGCGCCGCGGCCGTCGCGTGGTCGAGCGGTGCGGCGCCGTCAGCCATGGCCGTCTTCCGCGAGCCGCCGGGCGATGGCGAGGAGCCCGGTCGCCGGGACGTCGATCCAGGTCGGCCGGTTGGCCGCCTCGTAGGTGATCTCGTAGGCGGCCTTTTCGATCAGGAAGGCGTCGAGGAGCCGCGGGTCGAGCATTGCGCCCGCCCGTTCGCCGTAGCCGGCGAGGAACGCCCGGGCGCAGCCGTCGCGGAACCGGTGCAGCAGCACCGGTGCATCGGGGCCGGTCGCCGGCGGCTGGCGCCGTTCGATGCTGGCGGCGGCATAGTCGAAGGATCGCAGCATTCCCGCGACGTCGCGCAGCGCACTCGTCGGCCGCCGGCGGTCGTCGAGGGAACGGGCCGGCTCGCCTTCGAAATCGATCAGGACGGCGTCGCCGTTCGCAACCAGGACCTGGCCGAGGTGGAAGTCGCCATGGATGCGGATGGTCGGATGTCCGATGCCGGCGGTGGCGAGCGCCTGGAGCCCGCGGTCGAGGACCGGGCGCAGGCGACGCAGTTCGCCGGCCGCTTCGCCGACGTCGACCAGCGCCGCGATGGCGGCGTCGAGACCGGCTGCGGCACGGGCGAGCCAGCCCGCCGCCTCGTCGGCCGAGGCCGTGCCGGGGGTGAACGCCGGGTCGTCGCCCGGCCGGGCCAGGAGGGCGTGCATGTCGCCGAGGCGCCGTCCGATCGTGCCGGCGAAGGCAATGCAGGTCGCGAGGTTTTCCGGCACCTCGGCCGCCGCGGGGCCGGCGATCCCGGCCGGCTCGTCGGCGGCGCGGCCGAGCAGATCGAGCATCCAGGTCCAGGCGTCGCCCTGGTTGCGCACGAACCCCTGCAGGATCGCCAGCGTCGAGCTTTCGCCGCCCGCCTCCTCCAGCACCACCTCGCCCAGCAGCGGCGCGGCGTTGGCATAGCCCCAGCGGGTCAGGTGGCGTCCCATCTCGGCTTCCGGGTGGATGCCGGGCGAGACGCGCCGGAACAGCTTCAGCATCGCCTGGTCGCCGACCAGGAGGGAGCTGTTCGACTGTTCGGCTGCGACCCAGTCGATCTCGGCATCGGCCGGGATGTCGAGCTCGCGCAGCCGCTCGGTGGCGCGGAAGCGCACGGTGCCGCCGGCCAGGGGCAGGGCCGCGTCGGCGGCGATCGCGGCAATGACGTCGCGGGCGAATTCCGGCAGGACGAAGGCGTCGGTCAGGAGGCCGACGGTGCGGCCGCGGCGCACGCGCGCCAGCGCCAGCCCGCCCGACAGGGCGGTGCCCGGCTCGGCCTCCCATTGGATGGCGAGCGGCAGCGACCATCGCGCCGGTCCGTCCGGTCCCTCGGTCTCGACCAGGGTCAGCACCGTCTCCCGCGCCGACGGGAACGGCAGGATGGCCGCCAGGCGCACGGCCGCGGGCGCCCGGTCCTTGGCGCCGAACCAGCGCCGCATCCGCAGGTAGGCGGGCAGGACCTCCTGCTGCAGGAGGTCGCGCACGGTACCCGCGAGGGAGGGGGCGATGCCGTCGCGCAGGACCAGCGTCCGGTACTCCGGCAATGGCTCGGGCGCGGGCACATGCCAGCTCGGCCGATCCGCCTCGGTCGTCAGGATGAACCAGTAGAACCCGTAGGGCGGCAGCGTCAGCAGGTAGGGCAGGGTGCCGATCGGCGGGAAGACGGAGCCGGCACTGAGCTCGACCGGCACCCGCCCGGCGAACTCCGAGAGGTCGAGCTCGACGGCCTGCGGGGCGCGCGAGACGTTGGCGACGCAGAGCACCGTCCCGCCCTCGTCGAGGCGGAGATAGGCCAGGACCTTGCGGTTGCGAGGGTAGAGGAAGGCGAGGCGGCCGCGGCCGAACACCGGGTGCTGGCCGCGCACCGCGAGCATCCGCCGCATCCAGTTGAGGAGCGAGTGCGGGTCGCGGCGCTGCGCCTCGACATTGACCGCCTCGTAGCCGTAGAGCGGGTCCATGATCGCCGGCAGGACCAGCGATGCGGGGTCGGCACGGGAGAATCCGCCGTTGCGGTCGGGCGACCATTGCATCGGCGTCCGCACCCCGTCGCGGTCGCCGAGGTGGATGTTGTCACCCATGCCGATCTCGTCGCCGTAGTAGATCACCGGCGTTCCCGGCATCGACAGCAGCAGGCAGTTCATCAGTTCGATCCGCCGGCGGTCGCGCTCCATCAGGGGGGCGAGGCGGCGGCGGATGCCGAGGTTGATCCGCGCGCGCCGGTCGGCGGCGTAGGTCTGCCAGAGATAGTCGCGCTCGGAATCGGTCACCATCTCGAGCGTCAGCTCGTCGTGGTTCCGCAGGAAGATGGCCCACTGGCAGTTGGCCGGGATCTCGGGGGTCTGGCGGAGGATGTCGGTGATCGGGAAGCGGTCCTCGCGCGCCAGCGCCATGTACATGCGCGGCATCAGCGGGAAGTGGAACGCCATGTGGCATTCGTCGC
>NZ_JAYSFE010000046.1:0-32964 GCF_041913585.1 Allostella sp. | reverse complement strand
CTGCTGCTGGCGGGCGAGGACCGCGACCCGGCGGTCATCGCCCACATGCGGGCGCTCTACCGGCTCGACGACCCGATCTGGGTCCAGTACGGCGACTGGGTCCTCCGCCTGCTGCAGGGCGATCTCGGGGAGTCGATCCGTCTCAAGGAGCCGGTCTCCGGGCTGATCGCCACCAAGCTGTGGGTGACGGCGGAACTCGCCGTGCTCTCGATGCTGTGGGCGGTCGCCATCGGCATTCCGGCCGGCATCCTCGCCGCCGTCCGCCGCGACACCTGGCTCGACTGGTCGGCCAGCGCGGTCGGGCTGGCCGGTCTTTCGATCCCCAATTTCTGGCTCGGGATCATGCTGATCCTCTTCTTCTCCGTCGAGCTCGGCTGGCTGCCGGCGTCGGGCTATGTCAGCCCCTGGGAGGATCCGGTCGGCAACCTGAAGTCGCTCGCCATGCCCTCCTTCGTGCTGGGCTCGGGCGTCGCCGCCATCCTCATGCGCCACACCCGCTCGGCGATGCTGACCGTGCTCGGCGCCGACTACATCCGCACCGCCCGCGCCAAGGGGCTGGCCGAGAAGCGGGTCGTGCGCCGGCACGCACTCCGCAACGCCCTCGTGCCGGTGGTGACGCTGGGCGCCATCCAGCTCGGCGAACTGCTCGGCGGCGCGGTATTGACCGAGCAGGTCTTCTCGATCCCCGGCTTCGGCAAGCTGATCGTCGACGCCGTCTTCAACCGCGACTATGCCGTGGTCCAGGGCGTGGTCCTGGTGACGGCCCTCGCCTTCATCGTCCTCAACCTCGTGGCCGACCTCGTCTATTTCCTCGTCAACCCGCGGATGCGCGGATGACCGCGCTTTCCGCCCCCGCCGCCGGCGAGGCGCCGCGCGACCGCTTCCGGGCATGGCGGCGGCTGCGGCGGCGCAAGGCCGCCATGGTCGGCCTCGCCGTCTTCGTGCTCTTCGTCGCGATGGCGCTGGCGGCGCCCTGGGTCGCCCCCTACGACCCGCTGAAGACCAACTTCCTGCTGGTGCGCAAGCCGCCCTCCGGCCTGCACTGGTTCGGCACCGACGAGATCGGGCGCGACGTCCTCTCCCGCGTCGTCTGGGGCGCGCGCGCCTCGCTCTTCGCCGGCGTCGTGTCGGTGGCGATCGCGCTCGCCGTCGGCGTGCCGCTCGGCCTCCTTTCGGGCTATGCCCGGGGTTGGGTCGACGGGCTCCTGATGCGGATCACCGACGGGCTGCTCGCCTGCCCGGCGCTCATCCTGGCGATCGCCATGGCCGCCTTCCTCGGTCCCAGCCTGACCAACGCGATGATCGCCATCGGCATCACGGCGATGCCGGTCTTCATCCGGCTGACCCGCGGCCAGGTGCTGGCCGTGACGGTCGAGGACTATGTCGAGGCGGCCCGCGCGCTGGGGAACCCACCCTTGCGCATCGCGCTCCGCCACGTCCTCCCCAACGTCCTGCCGCCGGTCATGGTGCAGGCGACGCTGGCGATGGCGGCGGCCATCATCGCCGAGGCCGCCCTCTCCTTCCTCGGCCTCGGGCAGCAGCCGCCGGCCCCCTCCTGGGGGTCGATGCTCAACACCGCGCGCAACTTCATCGGCCAGGCGCCCTGGATGTCGTGGTGGCCCGGCCTCGCCATCGTCGCCGTCGTGCTCTCCCTCAACCTCCTCGGCGACGGCCTGCGCGACGCCTTCGACCCGAAGGAGGAGTGAGGGGCGCCGTCACACCACGTTGATCTCCTGCACCAGCCGGCCCTCGGCGAAACGGGTATAGGCGAAGCGCGAGAGGTCGAGCGTCACGAAGCGGCCGGCGAGGATCAGTTCCGAGACGGCGCGGCCGGTCGCCGGCGCCTGCTGCAGGCCATGCCCCGAGAAGCCGTTGGCGAAGATGAGGTTCGCGACCTCGGGATGGCGGCCGATGATGCCGTTGTGGTCGACCGTGTTGAAGTCGTAGTGGCCGGCCCAGGCGCCGGTCAGCTTGATCGCCTCGAAGGCGGGGATGCGCTCGGCGATCGTCGGCCACACCACGTCGTCGAACATGGCGTAGTCGAGCTCGAGATCCTCGCAGTCCGGGTCCTGGTCCTCGGGCGGCGAGGTACCGCAGACATAGCCCGCCCCTTCCGGCCGGACCCAGACCCCGTTCGGGCAGATGACGAGCGGCATCTGCGGAAACCGCTCCTTGCAGTCGAAGACGTAGACGAAGCGCTTGCGGTGGGCGACCGGCAGCTCGGCGCCGGCCAAGGCCGCCACCCGGCCGGCATTGGGCCCGGCGGCGCAGACCATGGTGCCGCAGCCGATGCGCCCGCCCGAGGCGAGGCCGACCGCGTCGACCCGGCCGGCGGTCCGCTCGACCGCCACCACCTCGTCCTCGACATAGACGGCGCCTTGCGCCCGCGCCTTGCGGCGGAAGGCCATCAGCAGCGTGTGCGGGTCGAACCAGCCCTCGTTGGCGGTGCCGAAGGAGCCTGCCGCGATCCCCTCGGTCGCGAGCCACGGGAACGTCCGCGCCAGGGCCGCCGGGTCGAGCAGTTCCACCGCCGCGTCGCACGCCCGCTGCACCCGGTGGTTCGCCTCGAGGACGCCGACGCCGTCGGCGCTGGCGAGGAAGAGATAGCCGTTCTCCCGGAAGCCGACGTCGACCGGCTCGCCGTCGACCCCGAGATGGCGGTCGAGATCGCGCAGGAAGGCCATCCCGAACTGCGACATGCGGATGTTCTCGGGCGTCGAGAACTGCTGCCGGATCGACCCGGCCGAGCGCGGCGTCGAAGCGCGCGCGTAGGTCGGGTCGCGCTCGACGACGACGACGCGGCCGGCCATGGCGGGGTCGCGGGTCAGGAAATAGGCGGTGGCGGAGCCGACGATGCCGCCGCCGACGACGACCACGTCGGCGGTGGCGGGGATGGCGGATTCGGGCTTGGACATCGCGCCTTCTCTAGCAGATCGGCCGCGGCGTCGGCAGGTCCGTCGCGGCGGCGGTCCGACCGGGGGGCGATCGCAATCGCTCCAAATGCACCATCGATATTGGACCGATCGGGACCTTTCCCGAACCCATTGGCGGCGCTTATCGTGCCATCGAGCAAGCGCCCCTGCGGGAGGCTTCGCCGATGTCCGATCTGACCGCCCTGCTCGACAAGACCGAGCAGTTCGAGCGTCTGGTCCTGCTGGCGCAGCAATGCGCCCCGGCCTTCTTCGCGATCCTCTTCGCCCTGGTCATCCCGGTCTTCGGGCAGCGCTGGCTCGTCGCCAGCCTGGAAGCGAAGATCGCCGACGATCGCCACCGCAGCGTCGTGGTCGAGACCTCGCGCCGCTACTGGCGCATGAACTCGATCTTCTCGATCGTGCTGGTCGCGGTCGCGATCCTCTGGTTCTTCTATGTCCAGGTGTTCGTGGTCTTCCCCGACCAGCGCCAGCGCAGCCGCGACTACATCCAGGCCCGGATCGACGAGACCTGGAGCCGCAAGGTCTTCGAGGGCTACATCTACGCCTCGGCCGACGACGTGCTGATGCACTTCTTCGACGACCCGAACTACCGCATCTACATCCACCCCGAGGACAACCACAATCCGCGGCGCTACCGCTTCGTCGTGCTGCGAAACGACGACGCCCCCGACATCAAGCGGATCAAGTACCTCTATATGACGCGGTCGCTCTACGACGTCGTCGTCAAGGAACGGATCGGGGTTCCGCCGGCGGAACTGGAATTCTGCATGCGGCCCGGCATCGTCACCTACACGCTGCGCAGCGGCGACCGCGACGTCATGCCGACCTTCGACCCGGGATGCTGAGCGATGCGGCGGACGATCCTCGCCCTGCTCCTCCTCGCGGCCGCGCCCGCGGCGGCACAGACGACGACCTGCACGCCGCAGTGCGTCCAGTCCTACGAGCAGCGCGGGCTGCCGACCTGGGAGGCGCGGCGGGTCTGCGGCTGCACGGCCGGCACCGGCGGCACCGCGACGACCTGCGTCACGGCCGTCGGAACCTGCCGCATGGCGGCACCGGCGCCGGCCGGAAGCTACTGCGTCTGTGCGACACCCAGGGGGCCGGTCCCCGGTCGGGCCCAGTAGCCGTCAGCCGGCGGCGATGCGCCGGGCCGCCTCCTCGCGGAGGACCGCGCGCTGGATCTTCATGCCGTTGGCGCTCTCGGTCGTCGGGAAGGCATCGACCGCGAAGACGCGCGCCGGCACCTTGTAGCGGGCGAGCACGGCACGGCCGCGGGCCAGCAGCGCCGGTTCGTCGAGGTCCGCCCCCGGCTTCAGCGTCACGAAGCCGACGGCGCGCGGCCCCTCGGCCGTCGCCGCGGCGACCACCTGGGCGCGGTCGATCGCCGGCTCGTCCTCCAGGAAGGCTTCGATCTCGCGCGGCGAGACAAGGAACCCGCCCAGGCGCATGACGTCGCCGGCCCGGGTCAGGTAGACGAAGCTGCCGTCCGGCTCGCGGAAGCCGATGTCGCCGGTGCGCAGGAACCCGTCCGCCGTCAGCGTCGCGGCCGTGGCGGCCGGGTCGTCGAGATAGGCCATCATCAGGCTGGGGCCGGACACCTCGATCAGCCCGGCCTCGCCGTCCGGCAGCCTGCGCTCGCCCGCCCCTTCCCCGTCGGCGGCGACGATGCGGACGCGCGCCGCCGGCGCGACCGGCCGGCCGCCGCCCAGCACCCGCCGCTCCGGCGGATCGTCCGCCGCCCGCATCGCATAGAGCGCCTGCACCTCGCTCATCCCGTAGAGCCCGTGCAGTCGGGTGCCGAAACGGTCGAAGGCATCGACGAGATCGCGTCGCTCCGGCGCCTTGAAGGCGGCGAAGCCGCAGCGGCGCAGGGTCGCCAGCCGCCGCCCGGCGGGGTCCTCCGCCAGGAGCCGCTCCAGCATGTCGTCGGTCGCGTTGGTCGCGGTCAGGCGGTGGCGGGCGACGGCATCGAGGGCGGTCGCGGGGTCGAAGAACGGCTCGATCGCCATCGGCGCGCCGGCGGCAAGGCTCGCCATCGCCTGGCAGAAGCCGAAGACGCCGCAGAATGGCAGCGCCTGCAGCGTCGCCGTCCCGGCCGCGCCATAGCCCATCGCGGCCGCCGACATGCCGGCATGCGCGGTCAGGGACCGATGCGGGTGGAGCACGAACTTGGGCGCCTTCGTCGTGCCGGAGGTGGTGAAGACGGCGACGCCGGCCGCGGCGTCCGCCGCCTCCGTGGCCGCGGGCGGCGCGGCCGCGAGATCGGCGTAGGGGACGATCCGCCGACCGGCCAGGACCGAGGGCAGCGCCGGCCGCTCCTCGCCCTCGTCGTAGAGGACGACGTTGCGGACCCGGTCGAAGGCGGCGGGATCGGCTCCGGCCAGGATGTCGAGGAAGCCGAGGCCCTTGAACCCCGGCCAGAGCACGATGGTGCCGACGCCGCCGCGGCCGATCAGGTCGGCCATCTCGCGCTGCCGGAAGCGCGTGTTGGCGCAGAAGACGACGGCACCGAGACGGGCGGCCGCAAAGAGGGTCGCGAGCCAGGCGGGCCCGTTCGGCAGCCACAGCAGCAGGCGATCCCCCGGGCCGACGCCGAGCCGGGCAAGGCCGCCGGCCACCCGCCGACTCTCGGCCGCGAGGTCGGCGAAGCTGCCCGCGCGGGCGCCGTACCACCAGGCGGTGCGCGCGCCGTGGCGGGTGGCCAGCCCATCGAGGAAACGGCCGAGCGTCGGGCTCATCGACGCCCCTCCAGCTCGTCGAGCAGCACCGTCCGCTCCTCGTGGTAGCGCCTCAGCGCCTCGGCGAAGGCGGTGGCGAGAATGCCGGTCGGCGCCGCGATCAGGCCGATGGCGGCGAGCGCCGTCAGGCCGGCCAGCACCCGCCCCGCCGCGGTCACCGGGTAGACGTCGCCATAGCCGACCGTGGTCAGGGTGGCGATCGCCCACCACATGGCGCGGGGAATGCTGCCGAAGGCGGCGGGCTGTACGTCGCCCTCGATCAGGTACATGAGCGTCGCCGAGAAGATGAGGACGACGAGCGCCACCATCAGGCTGAGGAGGAGCTCGGGCAGCCGCGCCCGAACCGTCAGGGCAAGGATCACGGCCGCGCGCGAAAACGCTCCGAGGCGGGAGAAGCGGAGCAGGCGGAAGAGCCGCAGCAGGCGCACGAGCTGGGTGTTGCCGACCACCGCGCCCAGGAAGAGCGGCAGGATCGCGATCAGGTCGATGATCGCGACCGGCGTCAGCACGTAGCGCAGCCGCCCGCCACGCCCGGCGAAACGCGGATCGGCGCCGGCCGCGATCACCCGCGCCAGGTACTCCACCACGAAGATCGTGCCGAAGATCCGCTCGGCCCACAGGAAGAGCCCGGGCGCCGCCTCGCCGAGCGCGGGCTCGGTGTCGAGGATCGCCATGACGGAACTGGCCACGATCGCAACCGCGAGCCCGCGATTGATCCAGCTCGCGCCACGGGTCGGCCGCCCGCGCGGGTCGAGCAGTCGGTGCAGGCGCTGGGCGAGCGGGGAATCCGGCATGGCACGGGCGGGCAGTGGCAGGCCAGCCTAGCATGCCGGCCCGGCCCGGGAAGGCCCGCCCGTCAGGTGGCGTCCGGCGCCTCCCGCCCCGGTTCGGCCGCGGGCGCCGCGGCCGCCGGCGGCCCGACCGCGGCCGCGGCATAGGCGAGCATGGCGCGCGCGATCTCACGCTCCCCCATCACGATCTCGTCGGCGCCGTGGCCGCGCAGATGCTCGACCTCGGCGTCGGAATGGGCACGGGCGACGATGCGGAGCCCAGGGTTGATCGCGCGGGCGGAGGCGACGATCTGCCCGGCTTCGAACGCCTCCGGGATGGCGACGAAGAGCATGCGCGCGCGCTCGAGCCCGGCCGCCGCCAGCAGCGTCTGGTCGGCCGCGTTTCCGGGCAGCACCTCCGTCCCCTCGCCGCGGAGCCGGTCGACCAGCGTCTGCCGCTCCTCGACGACCAGGACCGGCCAGGCGGTGCCGGCCAGCCCCTCGCCGACGATGCTGCCGACGCGGCCATAGCCGATGATGACGGCGTGATCGGAGAGCTGCGTCGGGACCAGTTCCGGCAGTTCCGGGTCCTGGACCGGCGGCGGCGGCCCCGCGGCGGCCGTGGCCGCCGCAGCCCGCGCCCGTTCCGCCCGCGCGCGAAGAGCGTCGAGCGCGGCGAAGAGGAATGGATTGGCC
This sequence comes from Allostella sp., assembly GCF_041913585.1. Lineage (NCBI taxonomy): Bacteria > Pseudomonadati > Pseudomonadota > Alphaproteobacteria > Rhodospirillales > Allostellaceae > Allostella > Allostella sp. The sequence continues at coordinate 25,827 of NZ_JAYSFE010000046.1, read as the reverse complement.
AGGATCGACAGGATGGCACCGGCCAGGATCAGGCTCCGCCCCGTCTCCGGCAGGATGTGCAGGCTGACGCCGAGGCCGGCCAGGATGAAGGAGAACTCGCCGATCTGGGCGAGGCTGGCCGAGATGGTCAGCGCCGTGCCCGAGCCGTAGCCGAAGGCGCGCACGATGAGGAAGGCGGCGACCGACTTGCCCGCGACGATGATGAGCACCGTCGCCAGCAGCGGCAGCGGGTCGCGCAGCAGGCTGTAGGGATCGAACAGCATCCCGACCGAGACGAAGAACAGCACGGCGAAAGCGTCGCGCAGCGGCAGCGTCTCCTCGGCGGCGCGCTGCGACAGCGGCGATTCGCTGAGGATCATGCCGGCGAAGAAGGCGCCGAGCGCGAACGAGACGCCGAACAGCACCGCCGCGCCGTAGGCGACGCCCAGCGCCACGGCCAGGACGCACAGGCGGAACAGCTCGCGCGAGCCGGTGTGGGCGACGTAGTGCAGGATCCACGGAATGATGCGGCGCCCGACCACCAGCATCAGGACGACGAAGGCCGTCACCTTGGCCAGCGTCAGGCCGACCGTGGTGAGGACGTCGCGGGCGCCGAGCGGGTCGTCCGGGCGCGTCGCCGGATCGAAGCTGCCGCCGAGCAGCCCGGCCAGCGCCGGCAGCAGCACCAGCGCCAGCACCATCGCCAGATCCTCGACGATGAGCCAGCCGACGGCGATGCGGCCGCGCTCGCTGTCCACCATGCGCCGCTCCTGCAGGGCGCGCAGCAGGACGACGGTACTGGCGACCGACAGCGCCAGGCCGAACACGAAGCCCGCGCCCGGCGGCCAGCCCATGGTCCACCCGAGCGCCATGCCGAGCAGGGTCGCGACCGCGATCTGGGCGATCGCGCCCGGGATCGCGATCGCCTTCACCGACATCAGGTCGGCCAGCGAGAAATGGAGGCCGACGCCGAACATCAGCAGGATGACGCCGATCTCCGCCAGTTCGTTCGCCAGCCCCTGGTCCGCGACGAAGCCCGGGGTGAACGGGCCGACGGCGATGCCCGCCAGCAGGTATCCGACCAGCGGCGAGATGCGCAGTCGGTTGGCGACGGCGCCCAGAACGAAGGCGAGGCCGAGGCCGGCGACGATGGTGGCGATGAGCGGCGTGTGATGGAGCATCCCGGATTTCCGACCCAGTTCTGATTGCGGAAGCCCCGATTATGGATGCCCGGGTCGCGATGCGCGCCCCTTTTGTGCAGCAACTTCGCTATTTCACGCGAAGTTCATGTCGGCTGGCGCTGCCAGAGGGTCGTCAGGAGCCCGGCGCCGACCAGGAACCCGCCGCCCGTGCGGTTGACCCAGCGCTGGACCTGGGGCCGGCGGACGGCGCGCCGTGCCGTCGCGGCGAGGAGTGCATAGGCCGTCGCGTTGGCGGCGGCGATGACGACGAAGGTCGCCGCCAGGAGGACGAGCTGGCGGACGACGTCAGCGCCGCGATCGACGAACTGCGGCAGGAACGCGACGAAGAAGACGATGCCCTTGGGATTGAGCGCCGTCACTCCGTAGGCGTGCAGGAAGATCCGGAGCGGGCTGGCCGGGCCGGCGGCCGGCACGCCGTCGTCCGACACCGGTGCCCGCCAGAGCCGGACGCCGAGATAGACGAGATAGGCGGCACCGATCCACTTGAGGGCGAGGAAGAGGGTGGCCGAGGCAGCGAGCAGGGCACCGAGCCCGAGCAGCGAGGCGACGACGGCGGTGGTGTCGCCGAGCGCCACCCCGGCGACGGTGGCGACGGCCGATCGCCGGCCGTGGCCGAGTGCATAGGAGACGACGAGGAGGACGGTCGGTCCCGGGATCGCCACCAGCACGGCCGAGGCGGCGACGAAGGCGAGCCATGGTTCGATGGGCATCGGCGAGCACGCTCCGGGCTTGCAAGGACCAGGATCAATCCATCGCCTTCCCGATCTGGCAAGACCCGCGTCGATCGCCCCTTGCCGCGACGCGGCCCCCGCACTATCTCGGCGGTCGCGGGCCGGGCCCCTCTGGCGACCCTTGCGGGTCGTGATGTCGGACCGCATCGGGTGCGCTCGATGCCGGGTCCGGTCTGGTCTTCCGACGCCGTTTCCGCGCGAGCCGCCCCTCGAACGTTCGAGAGGGAGCGATGGACCAATTCGCGAGCATTCCGTTTCTCGGCCAGCCGATGTGGATGTGGCTGGTGTTCCTCGGCCTCGTTGCCGTGCTGCTGGCCTTCGACCTGGGCATTCTCAACCGCGGCAGTCGCGAGATCGGCATCCGCCGCAGCCTCGGCCTGTCCGCCTTCTACATGACGCTGGGCCTGGCGTTCGGCGGCTTCGTCTGGCTCGAACTCGGCCGGCAGGCCGGCATCGAGTACCTGACCGGGTTCATCGTCGAGAAGAGCCTGGCGATGGACAACGTCTTCGTCATCGCCATGATCTTCGGCTACCTCGCCATTCCGCGCGAACTGCAGCACCGGGTGCTCTTCTGGGGCATCCTCGGCGTCATCGTGCTGCGCGCGATCATGATCGGCGCCGGCGCCGCGCTCGTCACCGAATACGCCTGGGTGCTCTACGTCTTCGCCGCCTTCCTCGTCTTCACCGGCATCCGGATGCTGTGGGCGGGCGACCACGAGCCCGACCTGTCGCGCAACCCGGTCCTGCGCTTCTCGCGGCGGCTCTTCCGGGTGACCGACGAACTGCACGGCGAGCGCTTCTTCGTCCATGTCCCGGATCCGCAGACCGGCCGACTGCGCCGCGCGGCGACGCCGATGTTCCTGGCGCTGGTCCTGATCGAGGTCGCCGACGTCATCTTCGCCGTCGATTCGGTGCCCGCGATCTTCGCCATCACGACCGACGCCTATCTCGTCTACACCTCCAACATCTTCGCCATCCTCGGCCTGCGCGCGCTCTACTTCGCGCTGGCGGCGATCCTGCACCGCTTCGCCTACCTGAAGCAGGCGCTGGCCGTGCTGCTGGTGTTCATCGGCGGCAAGGTCTTCGTCGCCGACCTCTTCGGCCTGGACAAGGTGCCGCCGGAATGGTCGCTCGGCATCACCGTCGCCATCCTGGCGGCCGGAATGGGCTATTCGGTGTGGCGGACCCGCAATAGCGCGGCCGCCATGGCCGAACAGGCGATGCGCGATCCGGCGCCCGGGCGGCTCGCCCCCGAGGGGCGCTCCGGTCTATCCTGAGCATCGCCGACCGACCGCAGCCGCACTCCCGATCAGGACAGCACATGGACGCACTTCTCGAAGGTTACCGCCGGTTCCGGAGCGAAATCTGGCCGGCGGAGCGGGCCCGGTACGAGCGGCTGGCGAAGCGGGGGCAACGACCGGAGACCCTGGTCGTCGCCTGCTCGGACAGCCGCGTCGATCCCCAGACCATCTTCGGCGCGGTGCCGGGCGAGCTCTTCGTCGTGCGCAATGTCGCCGCCCTGGTTCCGCCCTACGGCCCCGACCGCCAGTCCCACGGCACCAGCGCCGCGCTCGAGTTCGGGGTGCGCGTGCTCAAGGTCCGGCAGATCGTCGTGCTGGGCCATGCCCAGTGCGGCGGCGTCCGCGCCATGGTCGAGGGCGCCCCGGCCGAGGCCCAGGACTTCGTCGAGCCCTGGATCGAGATGGCGGCCGGGGTGCGGGCGCAGATTCCCGAGACCGGCCCGCTGGAGGAGCGGATTGCCCTCTACGAGGCGGCCATCGTCCGCCTCTCGCTCGACAACCTGAAGAGCTTTCCCTGGATCGGCGACGAGGCGGCGGCCGGCCGCCTCGGCCTGCACGGCTTCAGCTTCGACATCCACAACGGCGTCCTCTCCCGGCTGACCGGCGCGGGGCGGTTCGAGCCGGTCGTCATCTGATCGGCCGCGAGGGGCCGGAGACGGGAGGAGAAGCTCGGCACCGGCGGCACGGTCACACCGCCGACGCCCCCGGCGGGGAGGGCGGCGGGCGGATGAGCGTCGTCGCGCGGCCGAAGACGAGAGGGGAGACGCATGATCGTGCCAATGACCCGCCGGCACTTCCTCGCCGGCACGGCGGCGCTCGGCGCCGCCGGTCTCGCGGCCCGGCCGGCCCGCGCCGCCGGCTCGGTCACTGCGGCGATCTATCCCGGCGCCTGGGAGGAGGCGTTCCGCGGCATCGTCGCCCCGGCGCTCGCCGGGTCCGACGGCGTCGGGCTGGAGCTGCAGCCGCTCTACGCCGTCGACCAGATCGCCAAGGCGCGCGCCGCGCGCGGTCGGCCGACCTTCGACGTCTTCGTGCTCGATCCCGGCCCCCGGGCCGGCGGCATCGATGTCGGCGTCTTCGAGACGTTCGACCCGAAGAAGCTGAAGAACCTGTCGGCGATCCCCGACGGCCTCGCCGACGAGTGGGGCGTGACGGTCGCGGCCCAGGTCGTCGGCATCGCCTACAATCCGAAGAAGCTGCCGCCGCCCAAGGACTGGGACGACCTCCTGAAGGACCCGTGGGTGTCCCGCCTCGGCCTCACCGGGTTCCAGACCACCTTCGGCACCGTCTCGATCATCGAGATCGCCCGCCGGTTCGGCGGCTCGGAGACGAACCTCGACCCGTTCTTCGCCGAGATGCGCAAGGTGCTGCCCAAGGTGGCGACGATCGGCGCGCCCCAGGCGATGGCAGGGCTCTTCCGGCAGGGCCGGTGCGACGTCCTCTACGCCAGCACCCAGACGGTCTCGACGCTGAAGGAGCGCGGCGTCGACATCGCGTTCGTGAAGCCGGCCTCGGGCGCCGTCGCCTTCTTCACCACCATGCACGTCGCCAAGGGCGCGGCCGAACCGGAGAACGCCTGCCGCTACATCGACGCGGTCATCGGCCGCGACGTCCAGGCCGCCCTCGTCAAGCCGCCGTGGAACTTCGTCCCGGTCAACAAGGGGGTCGAGTTCGGGCCCGACCTGCCGATGAAGTCGCTCGACGAGATGGCGGGCTTCGTGCGCCACGACTGGTCGAAAATCAATCCGCTGCGCGCCGGCTGGATCGAGCGCTTCAACAAGGAAGTCGCGCAATAGCGAATGTCCGGGCTGGCGGCGCGCCCGTCGTCCTGCGCACGACGCCGGCCGCCTTCCGGGCCTTCGTCGCCGCGCTCGACACCGTGCCGGTGTCGCCGTTCCTCGGCGGGCTTCGCAGCGACATGCCGCCGGTCCGCGTGCGGGGGAGGACGGAACCCACGCTCGACATCCGCGTCGCCGCCGTCTCCGGCGTCTTGATCGCCGCCGTGCGCGCCCCGATGCTGGGGCTGGAGCGCCCGACCGGTCCCACCCGGCGCATGTCGAGCCAGAGGATGCCATGGAACTGACCGCCCAGAAGCTGACCCAGGAGGCCTTCGCCCCCTATGGCGACGTCCTGACCCTGCCCGAGGCACCGGGCCGCAACTATTTCGAGGCGGCGCTGGGCAACCTGCGGCCCGGCGCGTGGCCCAGCCTGTCACTGTCGGTGCGGGCGCCGCTGGAAGCCCTGCCGATGCAGGCGACGCTGCTCGAGCGGCACGAGTTCTCCTCCCAGAGCTTCGTCGCCATCGACGCCTCGCGCTGGATCGTCATCGTCTGCCCGCACGCCGCCGCAGGCGGCCCCGACGTCGCCCGCGCCGTCGCCTTCGTCGCCGGCCCCGGCCAGGGCGTCACCTACCGGCCCAACACCTGGCACCACGGCCTGACCTGCCTCGACCGCCCCGGCCGCTTCGCCACCTTCATGTGGCGCGACGGCACCACGGGCGATGAGGAGTTCGTGCCGGTGCCCGCCTTCACGGTCCACGTCCCCGGTTGATACCAAGGCCCGCGGATCGAGGCTTGCGAGGATATTGGGGACGGTTTCAGGTCCCGTGCGGGTTCGGGATCGAGACGTCGAGCGAGCCGACCCGGAAGCCGCAGCAGAGGACGTCGAAGACGGTGCCGGCCGGCCTGCACATGCGGCTCGTCGGCGGTCGCGGGCGGCAGTCGGGGTGGATCGTGCCTATGCCGGCGACTGGCGGCGCAGCCCGCGGTGCTGGAGGCCGGCGAAGGCGAGAACGGCCACGATCTGGAGGAGGACGAAGGCGACGCCGAGGCCGGTCGGCCGGAACCAGCCGGCGGCCAGGACGAGCGCGCAGTCGAGCGCCCAGACGAGGTTGGCGGCGATGACGGCGCGGACCCACCCCGCGGACGGGACCGGACGGCGGGCGAGCCAGAGCAGGAGGAGGCTCCAGGGCAGGAGGACGATGCCCGCGGGCAGCAGCAGCGCCGCCGGCAGGCCGAGCAGGCCGGCCAGCGGTTCGGCGGCGGCCGCCATCAGCACCCCACAGGCGCCGCTGACCGCGGCATCGGCGACGAGGAGGTGGCGGAGGGCGATGCCCGCCGGCCGGGTGGCGGCGGAGGTTCGGGACGCGGCATGGGCCATGGGGCGATCCTTTCTCGGACGGGCGCATCGCGGCGGAGTGCCGCGGCTGGCCCGGAGGATCGCCCCGGCGGCGCGAGCGGTCGATTATCTGGCAGGTAAGGGCGGTCGGGCGACCGCCCGCTCGGCGCCCTGGAGAAGCCCCTCGGCCTCGGCCGAGCGCCACGATTCTTCCTGGTGGTGGCGCCATCCCCAGCCGACCAGCGCGGAGGCCGCCGCCGTCGCCACCGTCGCCACGCCGACCGCCCCGAACAGGACCAGTTCACCCCACAGGCCAGGAGCGGCGGCCCCGACCCGCACGACCGTCAGCGTGCCGCCGGCGGCGCCGGTCGCCGGCGCGACCGCGGGCGCCGCCGCCGGCAGTCCCACGCCCGCCGCCGAGAGGGCGCCGCCGCCTGCCGCCGACTTGGCCGCCAGGGCGAGCATCGCGCCCTGGACGGTGGTGAAGACGACGTCCATCGCCTCGCCGCCGACATAGCCGACGACGAACTCGGCCGGCGACTTGCGGCCATCGAGAACGTCATAGACGGACACGGCCAGTCCCAGGCCCGGCGGCAGCGGCAGGTGGGAACGAACCACCTGAAGGGTTTCGACCAGGAAGGCCTGCTCGATCCGCTCGCTCTGGCGGCGGACCAGCCAGCCGGAGGGTCCGGCGCCCGGCTCGCCGAGGAGGTCCTCGCCGGCCGGCGCCGGCGCCCGGGCGGACACCGCCAGCGCCCGGACCGCGGCGTCGAAGGCGTCGGCCCCGGCCGGCCGCGGCACGGCGGCGGCGAGCGTCGCCAGCATCGCCGCCCGGACGCCCGGCCGTCGCCGTACCACTTAGAACTCCTCCGGTCGGCGCTTGGCGGCGGCCACGAGGTCCGCGACCACGGCGATGCGCGCCTCCTCGCCCAGCTCGCGCCACAGGCGCTGGAAGAGCTCCGCATGGACCGCCTGCACCGCCGGCCCGGTCAGGCGGACGTCGACCGGCCCCATCCGCCGCACCAGTTCGGCCGCGATCTCCTCTCGGCTGGCGCCGCGGAGGGGGATGTCGCTCAGGCGCCGACGCGCCCAGCGATCGAGTTCGCGCGCCTCGCCGAGCGCCCAGAGATCGTAGCGGCGCTGCTGCTCGCGCGCCCACTCGCCATAGGCGGCCTCGAGCCGGCGCTGGAGCCCCTGCATGGTCTCGTCCGGCTCGCCGCCGGCGTCGGCCTGCGCCCGGGCCAGCGCCAGCCGGGCGGCGGCGAGGGCGGCCATCGCCGCATGCCCCTCCCGTCCGTCGGCCACGGTCCCGTCGCGCTCGAGCGCAGCCAGCACCGGGGTCAGCGCGACCTCGCGCGCCGCCGCGCGCCGGGCGGCGATGCGTGCCCGCAGCGCGGCGATCTCCCCGGCACGGCACGCCCCGTGGCGATGCAGCCGCGCCTCGATCGCCGACAGGGTGCCCGCGGCCGCGGCCAGCAGCCGGCCGGCATCCGCCGCGACCAGGGTCGGCGCCGCTGCGTCCTCCAGCAGGGTCGCGACCTCCGCCAAGCGGCCGTCGGCCTCGCGGCAGGCACCGGACGGCGGCACGAGGGCCGGCGCGCCCGGGCCGACCAGCGCGCCCGTCGCCGCGGCGCCGAGCGCCGCACCCAGGAAGGCTGCCGCCACGACATGCCAGGGCCGGATCGCCGGCCGCGTCGTCTCGTTCGCCGTCACCGTCCCTCCGTGCCGCGCCGTCTCCCTGCCGACGATGACGCGCGACGGACCGGAAGCGCAACCGCCCTGCCACCGCCGTGCGATCGGCTAGAATGCGGCCGCGCCGGCCAGCGGCGCCGGAGCGGAGCGCGGGGGATGTCCACGACAGCGGACGACGAACGGGTCTGGAGTGCCTATGGCGGCAAGCTGACGGCGCTGGCGAGCCTCGCCATCGCCGCCTACGGCGACGCTCCGCTCCCGCCCTCGCTGTTCCAGCCGATCGCCTGGGATTCGCCGCGCTACGACGACGGCCTCTTCCGGTCCGAGACCGGCACCGCGGCGGCACTGGTGCTGCGTTCCGGGGACTCGCTCTTCGTCGCCTTTCGCGGCACGGACGGCGACTGGACCGACTACCTCAACTGGCTGTCGATGCCGGCGCACTACGCCAAGTTCCAGGAACTTCGCCAGCAGGTCGACGCCTATCTCGCCGCCGACGGCGGCATCCGCCACGTCTACGCGACCGGCCACAGCATGGGCGGCGCCATGGCCCAGGCCTATGCCGACGAGCACCGTTCGGATCCGCGCTTCGAGGCCGTGACCTTCGGCAATCCGGGATATGCCTATGGCGAGGACGGCGACAGCAGCGCCGTCACCAACCTCGTCATGGCCGACGACGCCATCGGCGTGGTCGCGGAGGTGCTGGGCGTCGCCGGCGACCAGTACTTCCTCGTCGACCGCGGCGGCCGCGCCGACGCGATGGCGGACGTCTCCTATCACGACAAGTTCCTCTACCTCGCGGCCGCGGAATATCTCGACAGCGGCGCCGAAGGCACGGTCCCCTCCCCGGCCTCGCGGCGGAACGGCATCGCCGACGACATCCGGCTCGACGCGTTCGTCACCCTGGTCGACGGGCGCTTCGCGATCCGCGACGACATCTTCGTCGCGCCGCCCCCGCCACCCCCGCCGCCGCCCGCGTCGGTGTTCACCCTCGCCCCCGCCGCCGGGACGACCCCGGCCGACCTGGCGGCGCTGACGGAGGCGGACGGCATCCTGGCCGTCCATGCGTCGCAGTCGGTCGCGCTGCCCGCCTTCGTTCCCGACCTGGTGCTGGCCGGAGCCGAGGATCTCGCGGCCGACGGCAACGCCCTCGCCAACGCGATCGCCGGCGCCGGCGGCGACGACGTCATCGCCGGCTACCAGGGCGACGACCGGCTGGCCGGGAACGACGGCAACGACCTCCTGGCGGCCGGTCTCGGCTCGGACACGGTTCTGGGCGACGGTCCGGCCGGCGCGGGGGGCGGCGACGACACGGTGCTGGGCGGCCAGGGCGACGACCTGATCGACGGCGGCGCCGGCGACGACCTCCTCAACGGCGACCTCGGCGACGATACGCTCGCCGGCGGCGCGGGCCGCGACCGCCTGAACGGCGGCCCGCAGGACGACCATCTCTTCGGCGGCGCCGGCGACGACACGCTGCGGGGCGGCCGCGGGCAGGACCGTCTCCTCGGCGGGACCGGCGACGACCGCCTCGCGGGCGACCGCGACGACGACGAGCTCTCGGGCGGGTCCGGCGCCGACGTCTTCGTCTTCGCGGCCGCCGGCGGGGTCGACCGGATCGCCGACTTCGCCCCCGGCACCGACCGGATCGAACTCGCCGCCGACGCCAACGGCAGCGGCATCGTCGACTTCGCGACGTTCCTCGATCGGGCGGTCGACGCCGACGGAGGCGTCGCGGTCGATCTCGGTGCCGGCAACCGGCTGGTCCTGGCCGGGCTGACCCGCGCGGACCTCGGGCCGGGCGATCTGCTCGTCGTCTGACCGCCGCCCTCTATGCCTCCGGCTCGGCCGCTGATATGCGGCAGGCATGACCGATGCCATCGTCCGCCGCGCCACCCACGCCGAGATCCCGCGCCTGTTCGAGATCCGGCTCGCGGTCACCGAGAACCCGCTGATCGATCCGAGCCGGGTGACGGCCGCCGACTGCGCCTGGTTCGTCGACCGCTCCGACGTCTGGGTATGGGAGGAGGACGGGACGATTCGCGGCTTCTCGGCCGCCGACCCCCGCGACGGGTCGATCTGGGCGCTGTTCGTCGAACCCGGCCAGGACGGCCGCGGCATCGGCCGGACGCTGCTCCAGGCCGCACTCGGCACGCTGCATCGCGCCGGCCATCGCACGGCGACGCTGACGACCGGCGCCGGAACCCGCGCCGAGGGCTTCTACCGGCGCGCCGGATGGCAGGAGGTTGCGCGAACGGCCCACGATGTCATGTTCCGCCGCTCGATCATGGCGCCGGATTCCGGCCCGGCAACGCGGCCGCACTACCCTGCGACAACGTAGCAGCGCTCCGGATCGAGGCGCACGGCGACGCGATCGCCGGGGCCGCCGGGGCGCGGCCCGGCGATGGTCCGGGTCCGCAGGGTCCAGCCGCCAAGGCGGACATGGTAGTCGATCACCTCCCCGAGATCGACGACCGCGTCCACGGACCCCGCATGGTCGCCGGGTCCGGACTGGTCCGGCGGCAGCAGCGATATCGCCTCCGGTCGGACGCACAGCACCGCGGCGTCGCCCGGTTTCAGTCCATGGCCGCGCCCGGCCAGGCTCAACCCGTCGGCGAGCGAGACCGTCCCCCGGCCCGCTGCCGCGTCCCAGGATTCGATCCGGCCCTCCAGGAAGCTGGCGGTGCCCACGAACTCCGCCACGAAGCGCGACGCCGGATCGCGATAGACCCGGTGCGGCGTGTCGACCTGGATGATCGCACCCTTGTCCATGACGACGATCCGGTCGGAGACGACCATCGCCTCGGCCTGGTCGTGGGTGACATAGAGCGTCGTGATCTTCAGCGATTCCAGCAGCTTGCGGAGCTCGAACCGCATGTATTCGCGCAGCTTCGCGTCGAGGTTGGAGAGCGGCTCGTCGAACAGCAGCACGTCCGGCTCGGTCGCCAGGGCACGGGCGATGGCGATGCGCTGCTGCTGCCCGCCCGACAGTTGCTTGGGCAGGCGATCGCCGGTCCCGGGCAGCTTCACCAGTTCCAGGACGGCGTCGATCTTGCGGTCGATTTCCGCCCGCGGCCGCCGGCGCACCTCGAGGCCGAAGGCGATGTTCTGGCGCACGGTCATGTGCGGGAAGAGCGCGTAGTTCTGGAAGACCATGGCGGCGTTGCGCCGCTCCGGCGGGACGTCGTTGACGAGACGGTCGCCGAACCAGAGGTCGCCCTCGTCCTGCTCGATCAGGCCGGCGACGATGCGCAAGGTCGTGGTCTTGCCGCAGCCGCTGGGGCCGAGCAAGGAGACGATTTCCCCGTCGCCGATCTCGAGCCGGTCGATGCGCGCGGCCGCGGCCGTTCCGTAGCGCTTGACGATGCCCTCCAGCCGGATGCCGGTCATGGCGTGCGCTCCTCTTCCATGCGGGCGAGGTCCGGGCGGTCGGTGATGATCCATCCGACGCCGAGGCGCTGCAGCCGCTTCAAGTCGTCGGCCGCGTTCGGCGTCCAAACGCCCAGACCGACACCTTCCGCGGCGCAGGCCGCGACCACGCCGGCATCGACCGCCTGGAACTGAAGCCCCAGCTGCCGGCCGCCGATCGCCTTCACCCGCTGCGCCGCGGCGGTGGCGCCGGCGGCGCCGCCGACGTCGCTCGCCCGCAGCACGCCCGTCAGGTCGAAGCCGCGGCCGAGTTCCGCCATCACGGCGATCGCACGCCAGTCGAACGCCGTGATGGTCACCCGGTCGCGCATCGACGCCGCATCCAGCGCATCTGCCAGCGTACGGCAGCGCACCCGGAGGTCGGGCGCGTCGGCCGAGAACTTGATCTCGACGATGGCCGCGCAGTCGCTGGGCGCGAGGAGGTCGAGGAGCTCCGCCAGGGTCGGCACGACCTCGCCGTCGGTCCCGGCGAGCCGCAGCCGACGGAGGTCGGCGAGCGACATGTCCGCGACCGCGCCCTGCCCGTCGGTGGTGCGGTCGACGGTGAGGTCGTGGATGACCACCGGGACACCGTCCCGAGTGAAGTGGACGTCGAACTCGACGGCGCGATAGTCGGCGGCGAGCGCCCGGCGGAAGGCGGAGATGCTGTTTTCCACCCACAGGCCGGCGCCGCCGCGATGGGCGACGATGACCGTCCCGTCCCCTGCTCGGTGGCTGCTGCGGCCGTCGATCGAAGCGAGAAGCCCCATCCCTGCCAACATCCCTTCCGGATGACCTGTATTTTTCAGATACGAAAATGCGGGTGTGAACCTCATCCTGTCAATTCGTGCCGTCACTGCGATCGGCGCGGACAACTCTTCCCAGCTACCGCGCGATTTCGCCACCGTCTTTCGCAATGCAATATCAGTTTCGCTTGCGAAAGCCGCGGACCTGTACCTACGCTCGTGTCCGGATGCGTCCCGGAGAACCGGCGGCGCCCGGGAGGGAACCATGGCGAAGATGAAAGACGGCGGATCGCAATCCGAACTCGCGCGTCCGGGATTGGCTCGGCGCGGCTTCATCCAGGCGGCGGGCACGGCCGCGCTCTCGCTGACGGCGCTCGGCCACGTCGCGCGCGAGGCCCGGGCGGCACCGCTCCGGCCCGATCTGACGATGGCGGAGAACGGCAATCCGGCCTGGGCCTATCCGAAATGGTTCCCGTCCTGGGCCGAGATCGAGCAGCAGGGGCGCAAGGAGGGCCAGCTTCTGGTCAGCGCCTGGGGCTCGGCCGAGGCCAAGGAGATGTTCAACAAGCTCTGCGGCCAGTTCGAGAAGAAGTACGGCATCAAGACAGCCTACCGGCACGGCGACTGGTTCGCCGCGCAACAGCAGGTCCTGAACGAGGTGAAGGACAAGAAGGAACAGGGCTCGATCGACGCGATCTTCCTGTGGGGCAAACCGTTCTCGAACCTGCTGCAGGGCGGCGGCGTCTGGGAGGTGCCGATTCTGGACATGCTGCCCAACGCCCGGCGCATCGCCTATCGGCCGGAACTCGGCCGCTTTGTCCACGACATGGTCCCGACGTACGGCTGTTTCGTGCCACAGGTGAACTATCAGAACTGCTTTGTGTACGATAAGAAGAAGTTCAAGAAATCGGACATGCCGCAGACCGTTGATGGCGTCCTCGACTGGGCCAAGAAGAACAAGGGACAGTTCACCTATTGCGACGTCAACAAGGGTGGCAGCGGTCACACCTGGGTGATGATGCTGATCTATGCCCTGACCGGCGGCTACGAGAAGTATGCATTCCGCCCCTTCGACAAGGACGTTGCCGCCAAGGACTGGAAGCCCCTTTGGGACTATCTCAAGGAGCTGGAGCAGTACATGTACCGCCCCGGCACCTACCCGCAGGGCAACAACGCCGTCGCGCAGTTGTTCTCGGCCGAGGAGATCACCTTCTGCCCGAACTGGGACGGCACCATGGCGCAGGAGGTCCGCGGCGGCCGGCTCGATCCGGACCGGCTCGGGGTCTTCGTGCCGGAACCCGGCATCTTCTCGCCCTGCGACGGCTTCACCATCCCGACCAACGCGCCCCACAAGGCGGCGGCACTGCTCTTCCTCGACTACATCCTCTCCGTCGAGGCGCAGATGGAGGTGCCGCGCATCATGGCCTCGTACCCCGTGGTGACCGAGGCGTGGGAGCGGCTGCCCGAGAAGGAGCGCAACGAACCCTGGCACCCGGTCCAGAACCTGCGGCAATGGCGCGACCTCGGCCGGACCGGCGCCCGCCACGGCGAGTACATGTTCCAGATGATGACCGAGTGGGTTGACCGGATCGCCCGCCGCTGAAGCCGGAGACAGGCCCGTGGCCCCGGGGCTGCGGGCCCCATCCCCAGGAAATCGCCCATGGTGCGCCTGAACACCCTCATGCGCCGGCACGGCGACCTGCTCATGGTCGCGCCACTGGCGATCTTTCTCGGCGGCATGGTCCTGGTGCCGCTGGTCATTGCGATCCTGTCATCCGTCGGCCTGACGACGGTGGCCCCAGGTCTGACCGGTGAGTTCACGCTCCAGGGCTTCCGCGACTTCTTCGATCCGGCGAAGCCGAGCCTGGCGGCACTGTGGTTCACTTTCAAGGTAACGACGGCGACGACTGTGATCTCGACCGGGCTCGGGCTGGCGCTGGCGCTCTACATGCGCTTCCGCCGCATCGAGCCCGGCGCGATCTTCTCGTTCCTGGTCAAGATCCCGCTGTTCATGCCCTACCTGGTGACGGCGTTCGTCTTCTGGGTGCTGCTCTATCCCAAGGGCTATATCGGGATCATCCTGCAGAAGCTTCTCGTCGACTATCTCGGGCTCGTCGAGCAGGCACCGGCGCTGGTTTCCGACCCGCTCGGCATCGGGATCATCGTCTGCGGGTCGTGGATGCGGTTTCCCTACGCCTTCGTCATCATTCACGGCCTCCTGCAGATGATCGACCCTGCCTACGAGGAGGCGGCGCGCACGCTCGGCGCCCGCACCGGACGGATCGTCCGGCGCGTCTACCTGCCGCTCGTCGGCTACGGCATCCTGTCCGTGGCGCTGCTGAACTTCCTCGCCCTCTTCATCGCCTTCTCGATCCCCTTCGTGCTGGGGGCGAGCTGGCCGCAGTTCCTGTCGGTGTTCATCTACGTGAACGCCAAGGACCAGGGAAACTGGCTGGCCGGCTACACGACGGCGGTGATCTATGTCGTGGTGGCACTGGTGATTGCCTATTTCTACACGCGCGCCCTCCAGCGGGCGAAAGCCCGTGCGTAGGCGGGCGACGGGTCGCTGGGCAGACCGGGCCGTGATCGGCCTCGTCTCGCTCCTCATCCTGGCACCGGTCGCGGTCGTCTTCCTCTACGCCTTTGCGACCAAGTGGTTTCCGTCGCACTGGTGGTTCCCGCAGGAGTTCGGGACACGCTGGTTCGAACGGCTGCTCGGCCTCGGCAACATCGTCAACGCGATGCTGAACAGCTACCTCATCGCCGCCATCGTGACCGTGGCGACGCTGGTCGTGACGTTTCCCGCCGCCTACGTCTTCGGTGCCCGCACCCGCCGCGACGGCGGCCGGCTCGTCCGCCTCATCGAAGGCTTCTCGAGCGTTCCGCTGGCGTTCCCGACGATCGCAGTCGGCATCGGCCTGTTGCCGGTCTACGCCAAGCTCGGGCTGCTCGCCTCCGTGCCGGGCGTGGTGCTCGCCCACATGGTCATGGCGGTGCCCTACGCGCTGCGCGCCATGGTCGGCGCGTTCGTGATGGTGCCGCCGGAGTACGAGGAGGCGGCGCGCAACCTCGGCGCCGGCCGGTTCTACGTGCTGCGCCGGGTCTACCTGCCGCTGGTCTGGCCGGGCGTCATGGCCGGCGGCATCTTCGCCTTCAGCTGGTCCCTCAACGAGTTCGTGCTCGTCCTGCTCCTCGGCTATCCCAACATCGAGACGATCCCCGTGCAGATCTACCAGTTCGTGGGCGGATACTACCTCCACCCGCAGCAGGCGGCCGCGCTCGGCCTCTTCCTGCTGGTACCGACGCTGGCGCTGATGTTCCTGGTGGAACGCACCGTCCGCGGCTCGTCCGTCGTGCCGGCCGGCGCATGACCGGCCCCACCATGCGTCCCCTGTCGCAGTTTCCGCCGCAGGCCCTGGCGCGGGTGCGCTGCGTGCTGACCGACATCGACGACACCCTGACCAGCGGCGGCCTCCTCCGGCCAAGCGCCTTCGAGGCGATTCACCGGCTCGCCCAGTCCGGCATCCAGGTGGTACCGGTGACCGGTCGCCCGGCCGGCTGGTGCGACCTCATTGCGCGCCAATGGCCGGTCGCGGGGGTCGTCGGGGAGAATGGCGCGCTCTGGTTCCGCCACGATCCCTCCGGGCGGGGGATCGTCCGCGGCTACTGGTTCGACGCCGAGCGCCGCCGCGTCGACCGGGCGCGCCTCGACGCGCTGGCACGGCGGATCGCCCAGGAGATCCCGGGCGCCCGCCCCGCCTCCGACCAGGCCTTCCGCGAGAGCGACCTCGCGATCGACTGGTGCGAGGACGTGGCGCGGCTCGGGCGAGCCGAGGTCGAGCGCGTCGTAGCCCTCGCCGAGGAGGCGGGCGCCACGGTCCGCGTCTCCTCCATCCATGTGAACATCTGGTTCGGCCAGTTCAGCAAGCTCGCAATGACCGAGCGATTTCTTGCCGAGGCGATCGGAGTCGACATGCGCGCCCACCCCGAGACGTTCGTCTTCGTCGGGGATTCCCCCAACGATTCGTCGATGTTCGGGTTCTTCCAGAACTCAGTCGGAGTCGCGAACGTGCTCGCGTTCGCCGGGCGCATCGAGGCGGAGCCGGCCTACGTCACGCCCAGTACCGGGGGCGACGGCTTCGCGGAGTTGGCCGAAGCCCTGCTCGCCGCCCGCAGGCGCGCCTGACCCTCTTCTCCGGGATTCGTATCATGCCCATCCGCACCACCACCATCGGCTCCTATCCGAAACCGGACTATGTGCGCATACCGAACTGGTTCGAGGTCCGCCGCAGCGTCGCCCCGGGCAAGTGGAATCCGACCGAAGCCTACGACCGGTTCCTGGCGGAAGGCGGCGGAGAGGATGGCCCCCTGCTCGACCGGGGCACGCAGGAAGCGGTGCTGGAGCAGGTGTCCTGCGGCATCGACATTCCGACCGACGGCGAGGTGCGGCGCGAGCACTACATCTATCACCAGTGCCGCCGCTTCCCCGGATTCGACTTCGCCAGCCTGACCGCGAAGGCGATGCGCGGCGGGAGCTGGCGTGCGGCGGTGCCGACAATCAACGGGCGCGTATCGCCCGGCCGGCCGGGCATGCCGGACGACTGGCGGGTTGCCCAGGCGGTGACGGACCGACCGGTCAAGATGACGTTGCCCGGGCCGATGACGATCATCGATTCGACCGCGGACGCCCACTATCACGACGACCGCCGCCTTGCCGGCGACCTCGCCGATGCGCTGAACGGCGAAATTCGCGCGTTGGCCGAGGCGGGTTGCCGCTGGATCCAGGTCGACGAGCCGGTTTTCGCCCGTCAGCTCGACCGCGCGCTGGATTTCGGCGTCGAGATGCTGGAGCGCTGCTTTCATGGAGTTCCCGCGTCGACCCGGCGTGCCGTCCACATATGCTGCGGCTACCCGGCTGCCCTCGATCTCGAGGATTTTCCCAAGGCCGACCGTCGCACCTACTTCGATCTCGCGGATGCGCTGGAGGCGACGGCGCTCGACGCGGTGTCGATCGAGGACGCCCATCGCCGCAACGACCTGTCGCTCGTCGATCGGTTCGCGACCAAGACCCTGATCCTCGGCGTGGTCGAGATCGCGCGCACCAGGATCGAGACCGTCGAGGAGATCCGCGCGCGACTCGCCGAGGTTCTCGACCACATCGATGCCGACCGTCTGATCGCGGCTCCCGACTGCGGACTCGTCATGCTCGACCGCAGGATCGCCACGGCGAAGCTGCGCAATCTGTCGGCGGCGGCGCACAGCCTTCCGTAGCGGCCCGACCGCTCGGGGTCAGCCCGGCGCCAGATAGACGGGAATCCCGCGCTCACCCAGGATCCGCGCAATCGTCGGCGGCGGCGGACGATCGGTGAAGAGCGCCGAGATGCCGCCGATATGGCCCACCTTCACCAGGCCCTTGCGATCGAACTTCTGGGCATCGATCGCGAGATGGATCTGCCGCGCGTTGCTGGTGATGGCGCGCGCCGTCGCCGCTGCTTCGAATCCGAACTCGTAGAGCGTGCCGTCGGGACCGACGGCGCCGACGCTGAGCAGGCCGAAATCCGCAGTGAACCGGTCGATGAAGGCGGTCGCCTCCTGCCCCTGGGTGCATTGCTCGTCGAGGCTGACCTGACCACCGGCCAGGAGGATGCGCATGCCGTCGGCACCCCGGAGCGTGGCGACGGCACTGATGTTGTTGGTCACTACCAGGAGGCCGCGGTGCTTCGCGAGTGCCGCCGCGACAGCCTGCATGGTGGTGCCGTAGTGGAGGAACAGCGACGCATGGTCGGGGACGTGCTGGGCGACGAGAGCGGCGATCCGCGCCTTTTCCGCATGGCGCTGCACGCGGCGCTTGGCGAAGGTCGCGTTGTCCTGGGTCGAGACCGGCCCGACCCCGCCATGGTAGCGACGCAGCACGCCCTCGCGGCATAGCCGGTTGACGTCGCTGCGGATCGTCTGCGCCGTCACCTGGAAATGCCGGGCGAGTTCGTCGATCGGGAGGAACCCGCGTGCGCCCGCCATCTCGACGATCTGCCGCTGCCGCGGGCTCGCGGTCAGTTCCGGCGCCTCTGCGTCCATCGCCTCGCTCCGGTTCCGTCTCCGTCGCTCACACCAACGGCATTTGATCCGCGGCCGCAGCCGTCGGCAACGCTGTCGGCGCGCGGATCACCCAGAGGGCTGATGAACCAGCCGGTCGACGAAATCCAGCTTCTCGATCACCGGCGGCGCCAGAACGAAGGGGTAGAGGTCCGGCTGGCCCATGCTGCGGTTGAGGCTGTTGACGGCGAAGGTGAGCGGCAGCCACGCATCGACCAGCCGTTCGGCACCGACCGAGGCGTTGGGATCGAAGTCGATGCGGGCCGCGATCTCCGGCCCGCGGCCGATCCGCGGCTGGATGCGCAGCCCGAAGGCGCGCGCCGTCTCCAGCGTGTCGACGATGTGGAGATAGTGGGCCCAGGTCTCGGCGAAATCCTCCCACGGATGGGCGCTGGCATAGGCGCTGACGAAGCGGTCCTGCCAGTCGGACGGCGGGCCGTCGGCATAGTGCCGGGCGAGCGCCTCGGCATAGTCCACGGACTCGTCGCCGAAGAGCCCGCGGAACTCCGCCTGCACGGCCTGCCCGCCGACGAGGCGGTCCCAGAACCAGTGCCCGACCTCGTGCCGCAGATGGCCGAGGAGGGTACGGTAGGGCTCGCCCATGGCGGCGCGGATGCGCTCGCGCTCGGCGTCGTCGGCCTCTGCGAGATTGATGGTGACGAGGCCGTTGTCGTGCCCGGTCAGCACGCGCGGGCCGTGCGGCTGCGGCGGATCGGCCAGGAAGTCGAAGGCGAGCCCGTTCGCCGGATCGTCGCTGCGGTTGGCGAGCGGCAGGCCGAGTGCCAGCAGCGTGTAGAAGAGCCGGTGCTTGGCGATCTCCAGGCGGCGCCAGCGATCGAGGTTCCGCGGCGCCGAGAGGTCCGGGATGGTGCGGTTGTGGCGGCAGGCGCGACACAGCGCCTCGTCCTGATCGGCCGGCACCAGCCAGTTGCAGGTGCCATGCGCGGCATTGACGCAGTCGCGGTGCCGGCGCTCCGGCGCCGCCAGCACCTGCCAGCCGTCGCCGTCGGGCCGGAGGGCCGACATCGTCCCGAGGTCGGGGAGATAGCCCAGCCGCAGCCCGCAGCCCATGCACCGGTCGTTCTCGAAATAGAGCGGCTGGCCGCAGTTCTGGCATTCGAACAGCTTCATCGCAGCCCCCGAACGCGACCGGGCCGGGTTCGTTCCGGCGGCGCCCGACTGGACGGCGGCGTCGTATCGCATGATATATAGCGCACCCTGTCCCTACCCCCTCCCCACCCAGGATGACCGCCATGTCGCACGCGCTCCAGTTCTATATCGACGGCCAGTGGGTCGACCCGATCGTGCCGGCCACCATCGACGTGATCGACCCCGCCACCGAGGAGCCGTTCACCCGGATCTCGGTCGGCAGCGCCGCCGACGTCGATCGCGCGGTCGCCGCCGCCAAGGCCGCCTTCCCGGCTTTCTCGCGCACCACCAAGGCCGAGCGGGTGGCGCTGCTGCGCCGCATCGTCGAGGTCTACAAGACCCGCCTCGCCGACATCGCCGCCGCCGTCTCGCAGGAGATGGGCGCGCCCAAGCAGCTCGCGACCGACGCCCAGGCGGCGATCGGCTGGCGCCACATCGCCAAGATGGCCGACACCCTGGAGAAGTACGAGTTCAGCGAGCTGCGCGGCTCGACGCTCATCGCCCGCGAGCCGATCGGGGTGTGCGGCATGATCACGCCCTGGAACTGGCCGCTCAACCAGATCGCCTGCAAGGTCGCGCCGGCGATCGCCGCCGGCTGCACCATGGTGCTGAAGCCGTCGGAGATCGCGCCGATCAACGGCATCGTCTTCGCCGAGGTGATGGACGCGGCGGGCGTGCCCAAGGGCGTCTTCAACCTCGTCAACGGCGACGGCCCGACCGTCGGCCAGGCGATCGCCGCCCACCCCGACGTCGATATGGTGTCGTTCACGGGCTCGACCCGCGCCGGCATCCTGGTCGCCAAGGCCGCGGCCGACACGGTGAAGCGTGTCGCACAGGAACTGGGTGGCAAGTCCGCGAACATCCTGCTGCCCGACGTCGACTTCGAGAAGGCGGTCACCAAGGGCGTCGTCAACTGCTTCCGCAACAGCGGCCAGTCGTGCAACGCGCCGACCCGCATGTTCGTCCCCGCCGATCGCCACGACGAGGTGCTGGCGATCGCCAAGCGGGCGGCCGAATCGCACAAGGTCGGCCACCCGCTGGCCGAGGGGACCCAGCTCGGCCCCGTCGTCAGCCAGACCCAGTTCGACAAGATCCAGCGCCTCATCCAGTCCGGCATCGACGAGGGCGCGACGCTGGTCACGGGAGGACCGGGACGGCCGGAGGGCCTGAACCGCGGCTACTACGTCCGCCCGACGATCTTCGGCAACGTCACTCCCGACATGACGATCTCGCGCGAGGAGATCTTCGGGCCGGTGCTCGCCATCCACAAGTACCGGAGCGAGGACGAGGTGGTGCGGCTGGCCAACGACACGGTCTACGGCCTCGCCGCCTACGTCCAGTCGGCCGACCTCGCCAAGGCGCGCGACATCGCGGCGAAGATGCGGGCGGGCAACGTCCACATCAACTACCCGATGGGCGACCTCGGCGCGCCGTTCGGCGGCTACAAGCAGTCCGGCAACGGGCGCGAATATGCCGAGTTCGGCCTCGAGGAGTTCCTCGAGACCAAGGCCGTCATCGGCTACGAAGCCGCCTGAGGCGGATTTCGCCCCCGCCGCCCATCGGCGGCGGGGGCGGACCGCCTTCAGAACGGGCCGCCTCAGAAGAAGCGTGCGAGGTTCGCCCGGATGCGGTCGAGGACCGGCGGCGCGCCGGCCGGCGGAATGCGGAACGTGCGCCCGGTGATCATCTCGTAGGCGCGGATATAGACCTCGGCGGTCCCGGCGACGAGGTCGGCCGGGATCTCCGGGATCGGGTCGTGGTACGGGTCGCAGCGCTGGGCGACCCAGGAGCGGACGAAATCCTTGTCGAAGCTCTCCGGGCGCTCGCCGGCGGCGAAGCGCGCCTGGTAGCTGTCCGCCATCCAGTAGCGGCTGCTGTCCGGCGTGTGGATCTCGTCGGCCAGCACGATCCGCCCGTCCCGGTCGGTCCCGAACTCGTACTTGGTGTCGACCAGGATCAGTCCGCGCCGGGCCGCCATCTCCTGGCCGCGCTGGAAGAGGGCCAGCGCGTACCGCGTCAGCTGGTCCCACTGCGCCGCCGTCAGCAGGCCGCGGCCGACGATCTCGTCCGGCGTCAGCGGCTCGTCGTGGGCGCCGTCCATGGCCTTGCTCGTCGGCGTGATGACCGGCGCCGGCAGACGCTGGTTGTCGCGCATCCCGTCCGGCAGGGTGATCCCGTACATCCGCCGCTGCCCGGCCTTGTAGAGGGTCAGGATCGAGGTGCCGGTGGTGCCCGCGAGATAGTCGCGGACCACGACCTCGACCGGCAGGATGTCGAGCCGCCGGCCGACGACGACGTTCGGGTCGGGATATTCGAGGACGTGGTTGGGACAGATGTCTGCCGTCGCCTCGAACCAGAAGCGCGCCGTCTGGGTCAGCACCTCGCCCTTGAACGGGATGACCGCGAGGATGCGGTCGAAGGCGCTGAGGCGGTCGGTCGCCACCAGGATGCGCCGCCCGTCCGGGAGATCGTAGTTGTCCCGCACCTTGCCGCGGTAGTGGTTGGGCAGCTCCGGGATGGTGGCGTCGGCCAGCACGCGGCCCAGGTTCTCCAGCAGTTCCGAGCGCATCATCGCGGCTCTCCTTCCCCTATTCGCTGTAGGTCCGCGCGATGGCGCGGTACTGGGCCAGTGCGGCGCGCGCGTCGATGCCGCGCTCGCGTCGCGCCCGCAGGATCCAGTCGGTCTCGATCGGACCGAACACCGCCTCGAACTCGAGCTGCATGGCGGCATCGGCGGTGGTGACGATGTTCCCCGCCGCTTCGACGACGCCGCGGGCGCGGCGATCGGCGGTCCGCCAGCCGCGCCCGGCGAGCGCCGACAGCCGCTCGCCCGACACCGACAGCAGCCGCTCCCGGTCGGGGCCGAGGCGGTCCAGCGCGGCGGGGTTCATGACGATGGCGAACGTGCCGTCGTAGAAGGCGACCGGCATCTCCAGCGAATGGCGGGCCACTTCCAGGATGCGGAAGCTCTCCTTGCTCTCCATCGGCAGGAAGGCGCCGTCCGCCCGCCCGTCGACCAGCGCCGCGTAGACCTGCGACGGCCCCAGCGCGATGCCGCGGATGCCGAGCGCGCTGGCGATCCGGGCCGAGACCCCGCCCGGCACCCGGATCCGCATCCCCGCCAGGTCGCCCATCTGGGTGATCGGCTGCTTCAGGTGCAGGACGCCCGCCCCATGCAGCATGACGCCGATCACGGTGACGCCGCGATGTTCGTCCGCGCGGGCCAGCAGGGACTGGTGGATGCGCCAGTAGGCGACGGACGAGGCCACCTGGTCGGCGCCGGTCCCCGGGAGTTCGGCCAGCTGCGGCAAGAGGAAGCGGTCCGGATGGTAGCCGTGGAAGACATAGCCGACGTCGGCACGCCCCGACCGCACCAGTTCGAACTGCTGGTCGGGGGCGGCGAGGTTGTGCTCGATCGCGACCCGGACCCGTCCGTCCGTCACCCGCTCGACCGAGCGCGCCCAGGCCGGGAAGACGGACCGGTTCAGCTCGTGGGCCGGCGGGACCCAGGTGGACAGGCGCAGCACCCGTGGCTCCTGGGCCTGGGCGACGATCGACGACAGCATGGTGAGGCCCGCGGAGACGGCCGCGAGCAATCGCATGGGCATGGGCCGTTCTTGCTTGGCCGGCCCGGCCGGTGTCAACCGCCTCCGGGATCGGGGCGCCGGCTGGTCGACCGTGGCGCGAATTGATATCAACGGCACGCGGGCTGCCGGCCGGCCTCGACGGCGCCGCCGGGCTCCGGCGAGGGCGCCACGAATTCCGCCACAACGTCGCGCAGGATCGTCGGGCGACGACCGTGCAACGCTCTACCGGCCGTGCCACCACCCACAAGGAGCCCGGGTGCCCCCTCCCCCCGCCGCCCCCCTCCTCCGTTCGGCCCGCCTGCCGGCCCTGACCGCGCTGCTGCTCGTCGCAGGCTGCGCCCTCGATGCCAACGTCCGGCCGACGACGGCGCCCGTCCAGGCCCGCTGGGTCGGCGCCGAGGCGCCCAGCCAGCCCCTGCCGGTGGTGCCGGACTGGTGGCGCAGCTTCGAGTCGCTGGAGCTCAACGCGCTGCAGAGCGCCGCCCGCGCCGACAATCTCGAGCTCGCCGCCGCCGTCGCCCGGATCGAGCAGGCGGACGCGCTGGTGCGGACCGCGGGGGCCAACCTGCTGCCCGGCCTCGATCTCGGCGGCAGCGGCGCGCGCAGCCGGTCGGCCGCCGGCGACAGCGGGAACGCGCGCCTCGCCAACCGTTTCGGCCTGACGCTGTCGGCCAGCTACGAGATCGACTTCTGGGGCAGGAACGCCGCGGCCACGCGCTCGGCCGCCTGGGCCGCGGCCGCCAGCCGCTTCGACCGGCAGACGGTGGCGCTCGGCATCGCGGCCAGCGTCGCCAACACCTATTTCGCGATCCTGGCGGCCCAGGACCGCCTGCGGCTGGCGGAGGGCAACCTCGCCATCGCCCAGCGCAGCCTCGACGCCATCCGGGCGCGCACCGCGGTCGGCACCGCCACCGCCCTCGACGTGGCGCAGCAGGAGAACCTGGTGCTGCAGCAGCGCGCCGCCGTGCCGCCGCTGCGCCAGCAGATCCGCCAGAACACCAACGCGCTCGCGGTCCTGACCGGCCGCACGCCGGAAGCGACCGGCATCGACGGCGGCAGCCTCGGCGACGTCGCCATCCCGGCCGTCGCGCCCGGGCTGCCGTCCGACCTGCTGGCGCGGCGGCCCGACATCCGCAATGCCGAGGCGCGGCTCGCCGCGTCCGAGGCGGACGTCGTCGTCGCCCGTGCCGCGCTCTTTCCGCAAGTGCAGCTGACGGCCGACGGCGGCGTGCAGAGCGCCGCCCTGCGCAGCCTGTTCGAGCCGGGCGCCGTCTTCTGGTCGATCGCCGCCGGGCTGACCCAGCCGCTCTTCGACGCGGGCCGGCTGCAGGCCCAGCTCGCCCAGCAGCGGGCCCGCCACGGCGAGCTTCTCGCCGACTACCAGCAGGCCGTGCTCTCGGCCTTCCGCGACGTGGAGGATGCCCTGGCCGCCATCGACCAGACCCAGCAGCAGGAGCGGCTGCAGCAGGCCGTGGTGGCCAATGCCCGGCGCGCCTACGAGATTTCCGAGGCCCGCCTGCGGGAGGGAACGATCGATCTCCTGACCCTGCTGAACACCCAGCAGACGCTGTTCCAGGCGCAGGATGCACTGGCGCAGATCCGCCTCGCCCGGCTCCAGGGCGCGGTCGGCCTGTTCCAGGCGCTGGGCGGCGGCTTCGACCCCGCATCGGTGCCGGTACCGGCGGAGGTGCGGCGATGAGGCGCGCGTTCCGCTGGCTGGTCGGCCTCGCCGTCGTGGCGGCGATCCTCGGCGGCATCGGCTGGGTCCTGATGGGCCAGGCCCCGCCGACCAGTTCGCAGCGCCCGGGCCGCGGCGCCTTCCAGGGTGCCGGCGGGCAGCCGATCCCGGTGCTCGCCGTGGCGGCGCGCACGGCCGACGTGCCGATCCGTCTCGACACCGTCGGCACCATCCAGGCCCTGAACACGGTGACCGTGCGCCCGCAGGTGGACGGCCAGCTGATCTGGATCGGCTTCCGCGAGGGGCAGGACGTGAAGAAGGGCGACCTGCTGGCCCAGATCGATCCCGCGATCTACAAGGCCGCCCTCGACCAGGCGATCGCCAAGAAGGCGCAGGACCAGGCCAACCTCGCCAATGCCCGCGTCGACCTCGACCGCTATGTCCGCCTCGCCCGCACCGACTATGCGACCAAGCAGCAGGCCGACACCCAGCGCGCGCTCGTGCAGCAGCTCGAAGCCCTCGTGCGCTCCGACCAGGCGGCGATCGACAACGCCCGGACGCAGCTCGACCACACCACCATCACCGCGCCGATCGACGGCCGCACCGGCCTGCGCCTCGTCGACGAGGGCAACCTCGTCGGCGCCTCAACCACGGGCGGCATCGTCGTCATCACCCAGGTCCAGCCGATCGCCGGCCTCTTCACCCTGCCGCAGCAGTTCCTGCGCCAGGTGAACGCCGCGGTCGCCGCCGGCCCCGTCCCCGCCGAGGCGATCGATTCCGACAACCGCACCGTCCTCGACCGGGGCACGCTCGAGGTGGTCGACAACCAGGTCGATCCCACCACCGGCACGGTGAAGATGAAGGCGGTCTTCCCCAACGCCCAGCGCCAGCTGTGGCCCGGACAGTTCGTCAACGTCCGGCTCCAGGTCGGCCTCCGCCGGGGTGCGATCGTGGTGCCGTCGGCGGCCGTCCAGCGCGGCCCGAGCGGCACCATCGTCTATCAGGTGCAGGAGGGCGAGACGGTCGCCCTCAAGCCGGTCACCGTGGTCCAGCAGGACGAGACCCAGGCGGTGATCGGCGAGGGGCTGGCGGCCGGCGAGCGCGTCGTCACCTCCGGCTTCACGCGGCTCACCGCCGGCAGCAAGGT